>NZ_JBHWLC010000099.1:4463-27161 GCF_042730635.1 Streptomyces sp. NPDC059917 | reverse complement strand
GACAACACCAACTCCCGCTCAACCTCACCCAACAACTCCACCCCACCGACCCGCACCGACGGATCAGCCACCACCTGCTCCAACAACCACACCCACCGACCCAACAACCGCTCCACCGACCCACGATCGAACAGATCCGTCGAGTACTCGACGAGGACCTCGATGCCGGACGGACCGGTCGCCTCGTCGTGGTGTTCGGTGAGGGAAATGAGCATGTCGAAGCGCGAGGTGCCGGAGCCCAGGACCTCCGCCTGCACCTGGAGGCCCGGGAGTTCGAACTCCCCGCCCGGCGCGTTCTGGAGGACCAGGGCGACCTGGAAGAGGGGGTGGTGGCCCGTGGAGCGCTGCGGGTTCAGCAGCTCCACCAGGTGCTCGAACGGAACGTCCTGGTTGGCATAGGCCTCCAGGCTCGACTCCCGTACGCGTTCGAGCAGTTCGTCGAAGGTCGGGTCACCGGAGGTGTCCGTGCGCAGCACGAACATGTTCACGAAGAAGCCGATGAGGTCGTCGAGCGCCTCGTCGGTGCGGCCGGCGACGCCCGCGCCGAGCGGGATGTCGATTCCGGCGCCGAGCCGGGTCATCAGGGCCGCCATGCCCGCCTGGAGCACCATGAACACGGTGCCGTTCGCCCGCCGGGCCAGCGCGACGAGTCGCCGGTGGAGCTCCGGGTCGAGTTCGAGGGTCAGCTGGGCGCCCTCGTACGAGGCCACGGCCGGACGTGCGCGGTCGGTGGGGAAGGTGGCCACTTCGGGAACTCCGACGAGCTGGTCGCGCCAGTACTCGACCTGTCGGGACAGCAGGCTGAGCGTGTCGGACTCCTCACCCAGCAGTTCGCGCTGCCAGAGGGTGTAGTCGACGTACTGGACGGGGAGTTCCTCCCACTGCGGCGCCGCGCCGCGCGTGCGTGCCGTGTAGGCGGCGACGAGGTCGCGCGTCAGCGGCCCCATCGACCAGCCGTCGCCCGCGATGTGGTGCATCAGGAGCATCAGGACGTGCTCGTCGGCGCTGATCTCGAACAGCCATGCCCTGATGGGTATTTCGGTGGCCAGGTCGAAGGTGTCGCGGGCCACCTCCGCCAGGGCGGCGGGGAGTTCGGCCTCCGTCACGGACCGCTGCTCCCAGTCCAGCCGGACCTCCGACGCCGCCAGCACCAACTGGTGCGGCTCGCCGTCCGTCTCCGGGAAGACGGTGCGCAGGGACTCGTGTCGTTCCATCACGTCCAGCAGCCCGGCCCGCAGCGCCTCCGCATCGACCCCGCCGCTCAGTCGCAGCGCCAGCGGCATGTTGTACGTCGACGACGCGCCTTCCAGCTTGTGCAGGAACCACAGGCGACGCTGCGCAAAGGACAACGGGATCATGAGCTCATTCCTTCTTCTGGCGGAGTCGTCGAGTCATCGGCGAACGCGCGTCGGCGCCGAGCGGCGCCCGGGGACGTACGGCCGGTCGCGTCCCGGAGGCGGCACGGGACGGGGCAGGGCCCGCCGCGCGCGGCGGGCCCTGCGGGTGGTACGTGGTGAAGGGGTGGTGCGGTGGTGCGGTGGTGCGCGTGGTCCTGCTCAGCCGGTGGGGACCTGCCAGGACATGCCGTCGCCCGAGGGGACCAGGCCGCCGGACAGGAGGGGGTCCTCGTCGTTCAGCTCGTGTCCGAGGGCGGCGCGGGCCTGGACCCGTGCGCTCTCCTGCATGACCTCGCCGACGATCTCCGAGCGGAAGAACGGGGCGGGGCGGTCCAGGCCGGCGGCCGCGTCCGCGCCCGCCGCGTCCACGGCGCTGGCGAGCTGTTCCGCGGCGGTGACCAGTCGGCGGCCGGTCAGCGCGGCCTCGCCGGAGGCGGCGCCGCCGACGAGCTCGACGAACGCCTCGATGTCCGTCTCGCCCGTCTTGGTGATCTTCTTGGCCTGCCAGAAGTACGAGTCCTCGTCGTGGTGCAGGTCGTAGAAGCCGACCAAGAACTCGTAGAAGAGCCCGTACTCGCGGCGGTAGCGCTGCTCGAACTCGGCGAAGCTGCGCTCCTCCTCGATCTCTCCGGCCAGCACGCTGTTGATGGAGCGGGCGGCGAGCAGACCGCTGTAGGTGGCGAGGTGCACGCCGGAGGAGAACACCGGGTCGACGAAGCAGGCGGCGTCGCCGACCAGTACCAGGCCGGGGCTCCAGAAGGTGGTGTTGGAGTACGAGTAGTCCTTGCGCACCCGGATCTCGCCGTACGGTCCTTCGGTGACCCGACGGGCCTCGGAGAGCATGTCCCGGATCTCCGGGCAGCGGTCGACCAGCTTGAGCAGGGCCTTCTCCGGGTCGCCCTTGATCTGGTCGGCCCGGTCCCGGGCGATGACCGCACCGACGCTGGTCAGGGTGTCGCTGAGCGGGATGTACCAGAACCAGCCGTCGTCGAAGGCGGCCGAGAGGATGTTCCCGCTGCGCGGCTCGGGCAGTCGCTTGCCGCCCTCGAAGTATCCGAAGAGGGCGACGTTCTGGAAGAACTCCGAGTAGACCCGCTTGCCGCCGGTGTGCTTGTGGATGTTGCTCAGGTTGCCGGAGGCGTCCGCCACGATCGTGGCGGAGACCTCGTGCACGTCGCCCCGGGCGTCGGTGTAGCGCAGGCCGGTGACCCGCTCGCCGTCCTTGACGATGTCGTTGACGGTGGATTCCTCGCGCACCTCCACCCCCTTGCGGCGGGCGTTGTCCAGGAGGATCTTGTCGAACTTCATCCGCTCGACCTGGTAGGCGTACGACGTCGGGCCCGCGAGCTTGGGCGAGATCGCGAAGGCGAACGTCCAGGGCTCGGGGTTCGAACCCCAGCGGAAGGTGCCGCCGAGCTTCTTGGTGAAGCTCGCGGCCTCCAGCTCTTCGGTCACTCCGAGCATCTTGCACACGCCGTGCACGGTCGCCGGGAGCAGCGACTCGCCGATCTGGTACCGGGGGAAGGTCTCCTTCTCCAGGAGCAGCACGCGGTGTCCGCGCATCGCCACCAGGGTGGCGAGCGTCGACCCGGACGGTCCACCTCCGACCACGATGAGGTCGAAGTGTTCGGCAGTTGACGAGTTCACGATCAGGTTCCCCCTGGTAGGACGACTGGGTCCATTCCCCAGGAACGGGCGGGCCTTGTCCACCCTTCGCCGGCCCGTGTGTCAGGTGCGCCGCGCGGCGGGAGCGACCGGCGTGAAGGACACGGGAAGGCCCTTCAGGAAGCGGAAGTTGATGCTGTCCTGCCAGGTGGGACGGGGTTCCAGCAGGCGCAGGTCCGTGGTGCGCGCGAGCAGTCGGCCCAGTGCGATCTCCACCTCCGCCACCGCCAGCGAAGCGCCCAGGCAGTAGTGGATCCCGTGCCCGAAGGAGAGGTGGTCCGCCGATCCGCGGGTGATGTCGACCCGGTCCGGATCCTCGTACTTCAGCGGATCGTGGTTGCCCGAGCCCAGGACCAGGGTGACGGATTCCCCGGCCGCGATCCGGTGTCCCCGGACGTCCAGGTCCACGAGGGCGACCCGGGTGGTGAACTGCACGGAGCTGTCGTAGCGCAGCAGCTCGTGGGCCGCCTTGGTGGCGAGTTCCGGCTGCGCGCGCAGCAGCTCCAGCTGATCGGGGTGTCGGAGCAGGGCGAGGACGGCGTTGCCGATGAGGTGGGTCGTCGTGGCCTGGCCGGCGTCGATGAGCAGCAGGAAATTCGCGAACACCTCGTCCTCGGTGAAGTCGCCCTGTTGGAGCTGCTCGGCGATCATCTGGGTGAAGAAGTCGGTTCCGGTGCCGTCGCGGCGCGCCTGCGCGCCTTCGTCGAAGGCGGCGCGCAGCGCCGTGACGCGGGGGATCTCCTTGCGGGACTGGGCGAACAGTTCCAGCAGCAGGCCCTGCCAATTGGCCAGCAGGTGCTCGGCGTGTGCGGGCACACCGGCCATCCGCCCGATCACTCCGCGGGTGAGGGGTTCGGAGAAGTCGTGGATGACGTCCATCCGGCCCGAGGCCTCGACCCGGTCCAGCAGCTCGTCGGTGAGCTCTTCGATCACCGGGCGCATGGCGCGGATGAAGCGGGGCGTCAGCCCCGGGCGTATCAGGTGCCGCAGCCGGGTGTGGCGCGGCGGCTCGTGGAAGACCATCATGTCCGCCAAGGCGTCCTTGAGCGGCTGCAGTTCTGCGCGGGCGTCGGCCGGGAGCGAGTCGTGGAAGCTCTCGATCCGCGCTCCGGAGAGCCGCTCGTCCTTGGACAGGGCGCTGATCTCCTCGTATCCGAGGACCACCCAGCTGCGCATCCACTTGTCGTAGTGCACCGGGCTGTTCTGTCGAATTCCCCGGTAGAAGGCGTAGGGGTCCGCGGCCAGTTCGGGGGTGAAGAGTTTGAGCAGGCTCGGCGCCTCTTGCACGGGCATGTTCGACCAGCCTTCTGTGGAATCGGAAAAGGGCCGCGGAGCTTCTTTCGAGGCCCTGGAAAAGGTGGAGTTCGGTGCGCGATCAGCCGATGTGGCGGCGGCTTCCGGCGGTGGAACCAGTACGGGAAAAGCCCCGTTCGGACCCGCTCGGACCGCTCGAACGCTACCACTGCGACCGGTTCCGCACGGCGTTCTCGCTACCTGACAGATCGGTTGCCGGAGGGTGGACATCCGCTGCGCGTTCCTGGGGAATGAGGGCATGTTCCGCTGCCGGCGGCCGGCCGCCGGTCCACCTTGGAGGCTGGCTGATCGTGTCCGAACTCGTTGACGTGCCACAGGCATTGGCCTCGGTCGGTGGGATGGGGAAAGCGCTGTTCACAGGGGGTCGAACGGCTTCCGGTCAGCCTTTCTGGAATGCCCAGCAGCCCTCGCCGATGCCCTTCCACCGATATGCCCGGGAGGGGAGCCGACTGCCCCGCGGGTTGGCCGACCGGCGGTGGCCCGGTAGGGAGATCGGGCAGGCGCCGCTGTGGGCTTCGGTGGACCTGCGCGACGGAAATCAGGCGCTCGCCAATCCCATGGACGCACGGCGCAAGGGGATGATGTTCGACCTCCTGGTGCGGACCGGATTCAAAGAGATAGAGGTCGGTTATCCGGCGGCCAGCGCGGCCGAGTTCGATTTCGTCCGGGACCTGATCACCCAGGACCGCGTTCCCGATGACGTGACCATCGTCGTGTTCACTCCCGCACGCCCCGAGCTCATCGACCGCACCTTCGAGGCGATCCGCGGGGCGAAGCGCGCGGTGGTGCACCTGTGCCTCGCGACGGCTTGTCTGTGGCGCGACGTGGTGTTCTCCATGTCGGCCGCGGAGCTGCGGGGCTTCACGCTGCGCGGCGCCGAGCACGTGGCTGCCCGCGCGGCCGGAATGCGGGGATCGGACCTGCGTTTCGAGTACTCCCCCGAGACCTTCAACGTGACCGAACCGGAGTTCGCGCTGGAGCTGTCCAACGCGGTGGCCTCGGTCTGGGACGCCAGTCCGGACCGACCGGTGACGCTGAACCTGCCGACGACGGTGGAGACCGATTCGCCCAACGTCTTCGCCGACCAGGTCGAGTGGATGCACCGCAATCTGGACAACCGCGGTTCGCTCATCCTGTCCGTCCATCCGCACAACGACCGCGGTACCGCCGTCGCCTCCGCCGAGCTGGCGCTGATGGCCGGCGCGGACCGGATCGAGGGCACCCTGTTCGGCAACGGCGAGCGGACGGGCAACGTGTGCCTGGCCACCCTGGCGCTGAACCTCTTCAGCCGCGGCGTCGACCCGCAGCTCGACTTCTCCGACATCGACGCGGTCCGCCGTACGGTCGAGGAGGGCATCCAGATGGCCGTGCCCCCGCGTCACCCGTACGCGGGCGACCTGGTGTACACGGCGTTCTCGGGCACGCACCAGGACGCGATCGGCAAGGGGCTGGTCGCCCTGGAGGAGCACGCCGCCCGCACCGGCCGCCCGGCGGCCGAGCTGCCCTGGGAGGTCCCGTACCTGCCGATCGACCCCAAGGACGTGGGGCGGAGCTACGAGTCCGTGGTCCGCGTCAACAGCCAGTCCGGCAAGGGCGGGGTCGCGCAGGCCCTCAAGACCCACTACGGGCTCGACCTGCCGCGCGCGCTGCGCGTCGAGTTCGCCAAGGAGGTGCAGCGGATCACCGACGCGACCGGGCTCGAAGTCACCCACCAGCGGCTGTGGGAGATCTTCACCGACACCTACGTCGAGTCCCGGCCGGGGCTGCTGCTGAAGGACGTGCGGGAGTCCCGCGCGGCGGACCGCAGCACCGTCTCGCTCTCGTGGGTCGAGCGGGGCGGGGACGAGAGGACCCTCGGCGCGAGCGGCGACGGGCTCGCCGACGCCCTCGTGGCGGCGTTGCGCGGTGCCGGCCGGCAGCTGGAACTCCAGGATGTCGCGGCGCAGGAGCTGGAGGACGCCGCCGGACGGCGCAGCGTCGTCTACGTTCGCGTCGAGATCGCCTCCGAGGTCGTCCACGGCGTGGGCCTCGACGCCGATCCGGCCGTGGCGACGGCCACCGCGCTCCTGAACGCCGTCAACCGGCACGCCGCGGGGAAGGTGGCGCCATGAGCACCCGCACCGGCGCTTCGGGCGGCGCGCCGATCCTCCACGCCGCCGCTCCCACGGCCGCTTCCGTCACCGGCGGCGTCCTGCTCGGGCTGGCGGTCGTCCTCGGCGTCGCCTACGCCTTCGGCCGGCTCGCCCAGCGGGTCCGCCAGCCCGCCGTGGTCGGGGAGATCGTCGCCGGACTCGCCCTGGGTCCCAGTCTCCTCGGGCTGCTTCCGGGAGACCTGACCGGAGCGCTCTTCCCCGCCGAGGTGCGCCCCTTCCTCCAGGTGCTGTCCCAACTCGGCCTGGTGCTCTTCATGTTCGGGGTCGGTTACCAGCTCGAGCTGAACCACCTGCGGGGCCGCGGCCCGCAGGTGACGGCCGTCTCGCTGGCCTCCGTCGTCCTGCCCTTCCTCCTCGGCATGGGTCTGGCCGTCGCGCTCGAACCCACCTTCATCACGGCGGAGTTGCGGGTCGACGGCCTGCTGGAGCCGGCCCTGTTCCTCGGTGTGGCGATGTCCATCACCGCGTTTCCCGTGCTGGCCCGGATCATCGACGAGCGCGGTCTGAACAAGAGCCCGCTCGGTGCGCTGGCCCTGGCCTGCGCCGCGATCCAGGACTTCCTCGCCTGGTGCGTCCTGGCCGTGGTGGTCGCCCTGGTCCAGGCGACCGGCTGGGGACCGCTGGGATGGCTGGCCGTCCAGTCGGCGGCGTTCGTCATCGCACTACTCCACGTCGTGCGGCCCGGCCTGCGGTGGCTGCTGGCGCCCGAGCGGCGGTGGGCCGGCGCCCCCGCCACCCACGCGGCGCTCGTCGTCGGGCTGCTGCTGAGCGCGTGGGCCACCGAAGGGATGGGCCTGCACGCGGTGTTCGGGGCCTTCGCCTTCGGCGCCGTGGTGCCGCGGCGGCACGTCGACGCCGTCGCACCGCAGGTGCCCGAGCGCATCGAACAGACCAGCCTCTTCCTGCTGCCCGCCTTCTTCACCGTGACCGGGCTCTCGACCGACCTCGGGGCCCTCGGCCCGCAGGGCGCCTTCATGCTGCTCGCCGCGGTCGCCGTGGCGTGCGCGGGGAAGTTCGCGGGCGCCTTCGGCTCCGCCCGGCTCACCGGGGCGACGGCGCGCGAGGCGACCGCGCTGGGCATCCTCCTCAACGCCCGCGGCCTGACCGAACTGGTCATCCTGAACGTGGGGCTGTCGCTGGGGGTCCTGGACTCCAGGATGTTCACCGTGATGGTCTTCATGGCGCTCATCACCACCGTCATGACCGGCCCCCTCCTGCAGTGGGTGCGACCCTCCGAACCGGGCCCGCCGCGCAAGCGCCGGACGGTCCCTTTTGCGCCGGACGGACGGCTTCGGCGGGAGAACCCCTGATCGCGGCAGTAGACTGAGCGGCTGTTTGGTGCTGGACCGGAACAACCCTGGCAAACCTGGGCTCCACCGGCGACCCGGACGTTTCCGGGACCGAGACTCGAGGGCCGATGGCAGCCACACCCGAGAACGGTGAACTGACCCTGCTCGTCGACGGGAGCACGGAGCCCGGAGCACGGGAGCGGGGGGACGGCGGCAAGTCCGCGCTCTTCGGCGCGGGGCCCGCGGCCCCGACCCGCACCCTGATCGACGTCTTCGAGGCCACCGTCCGCGCGCACCCGGACGAGCCCGCCCTGGACGACGGCGCCGAGCGGCTGACCTACCGGGCGCTGGCCGTCGAGGTCGAGCGGCGACGGCGCGCCCTGGCGGCCGCCGGAGTGGGACCGGGCGACCGGGTCGGCGTCCGGGTTCCGTCGGGGACCAACGAGCTGTACGTGGCGATCCTCGCCGTCCTCGCGGCCGGCGCCGCCTACGTGCCGGTCGACGCGGAGGACCCCGACGAGCGGGCGGAGCTGGTCTTCGGCGAGGCCGGGGTCCGGGCCGTGCTCGGCGCCGGGCACCGGATCGACCTCACCGGGCCCGTGCGCGGTCCGGTCGCCGCCGCGCGCCCCGGCCCCGAGCACGACGCGTGGATCATCTTCACCTCCGGATCCACCGGCAGGCCCAAGGGCGTCGCCGTCAGCCACCGCAGCGCCGCGGCCTTCGTGGACGCCGAGGCCGCGCTGTTCCTCGTCGAGGAGCCGATCGGGCCCGGCGACCGGGTGATGGCGGGACTGTCGGTCGCCTTCGACGCCTCCTGCGAGGAGATGTGGCTGGCCTGGCGCTACGGCGCCTGCCTCGTGCCCGTACCGCGCTCCCAGGTGCGCA
The DNA here is from genome assembly GCF_042730635.1 of Streptomyces sp. NPDC059917. Lineage (NCBI taxonomy): Bacteria > Bacillati > Actinomycetota > Actinomycetes > Kitasatosporales > Streptomycetaceae > Streptomyces > Streptomyces sp. NPDC059917. The sequence continues at coordinate 18,458 of NZ_JBHWLC010000099.1, read as the reverse complement.
GCGGCGCCGATCTCGGCCCGTGGCTGATGGAGCAGGAGATCACCGTGGTCTCCACCGTGCCGACGCTGGCCGCGCTCTGGGAGCCCGAGGCCCTCGACGAGGTCCGGCTGCTGATCTTCGGCGGCGAGGCCTGCCCGCCCGAGCTGACCCAGCGCCTGGTCACCGAGGGGCGCGAGGTCTGGAACACCTACGGCCCCACCGAGGCCACCGTCGTCGCCTGCGCCTCGCTCCTCACCGGAGCGGAGCCGATCCGGATCGGCCTGCCGCTGAACGGCTGGGAGCTGGCGGTGGTCGACGAGTCCGGCGAGCCCGTCCCGATGGGCGGCAGCGGACAGCTGGTGATCGGCGGCGTCGGCCTGGCGCGCTACCTCGACCCGCAGAAGGACGCCGAGAAGTACGCGCCCCTGGAGTCCCTCGGCTGGGAGCGCGCCTACCGCAGCGGGGACCTCGTGCGGGCCGAACCCGAGGGGCTGGTCTTCCTCGGCCGCGGCGACGAGCAGATCAAGCTCGGCGGGCGCCGGATCGAGCTGGGCGAGGTGGACTCCGCGCTCCAGGCCCTGCCCGGCGTCGCTGGCGCGGCCGCGGCCGTCCGCACGGCCCGCAGCGGCAACCAACTGCTCGTCGGCTACCTCGTCACCCAGGAGGGCTGGGACCGCGCCGCGGCCGTCGAGCGGCTGCGCGCCGAGCTGCCGGCCGCGCTCGTGCCCCTGCTCGCACCGGTCGACGAACTGCCGACCCGGACCTCCGGGAAGGTGGACCGCGACGCCCTGCCCTGGCCGCTGCCCGACCTGGAGACCACCGGCCCCACCGAACAGCTGTACGGGACCGAGGCCTGGCTCGCCGAGCAGTGGAGCGAGACCCTCGGCGTGGCCGTCAGCGGCGGCGCCGACGACTTCTTCGCGATCGGCGGCAACAGCCTCGCCGCCGCCCAGCTCACCACCCGGCTGCGCACCCGCTACCCGCGCGCGGCCGTCCTCGACATCTATCAGCAGCCCACCCTGCGCAAACTGGCCCGCCGCCTGGAGAAGTCGGTGCGGGACGACGGCGCGGCCCGGGTCGTCGCACCCGTGCCGCCGCGGTCCCAGCTCGTGCAGTCGCTACTGCTGCTCCCCCTCTTCACCCTCGTCGGGCTGCGCTGGACCGTGGCGCTGCTGGCCGCGGGCAACGTCCTGCACCGGTTCGGGTCCTACCCGTGGGCGCCCACCGCCTCCTGGTGGCTCGTCGGCGCCGGCGCGCTGCTGCTGTTCAGCCCGCCGGGCCGGCTCGCGATCGCGGCGGGCGGCGCGCGGCTGCTGCTGCGCGGGGTCACGGCGGGGCACTACCCGCGCGGCGGCAGCGTGCACCTGCGGCTGTGGACGGCCGAGCGGCTGGCCGAGTACGCCGGTGCGACCTCGCTCAGCGGCTCCTGGCTGGTGCGCTACGCACGGGCGCTGGGCGCCAAGGTCGGTCCCGACGTGGACCTGCACGCGCTGCCCCCGGTGACGGGCATGCTCAAGCTCGGCCGTGGCTGCGCCGTCGAGTCCGAGGTGGACCTCGCCGGCCACTGGCTGGACGGGGACCGGCTGGAGATCGGCCCGGTGAAGGTCGGCGCCGGCGCCGTCGTGGGCACCCGCAGCCTGCTCTTCCCCGGCGCGCGGGTGGGCAAGCGGGCCGAGGTGGCCCCCGGCTCCGCGGTGGCCGGCCAGGTCCCCACCGGCCAGCGGTGGGCGGGGGCGCCCGCCGTCAAGCTCGGCAAGGCGAAGCACAACTGGCCCGGGAACCGGCCGCCGCGCCCGCTCCGCTGGGGCGCCGCCTACGGGGCGTCGGGGTTCTGCCTGACGGCCCTGCCGGTGCTGGCGGCCCTGCCCGCCCTGCTCGTGGCGAGCCGCTTCGTGCCCGCCGACGCGGGCGGCGGCGCCGCCCTGCGCGGGGCGCTGCTCGCCGTCGTCCCCGGGGCGCTGGCCTTCGGCTGCGCCTACGCGCTGCTGCTCCTGATCTCCGTACGCCTGCTCAGCCTGGGGCTGCGGACCGGCGTCCACCCCACGCACAGCCGGATCGGCTGGCAGGCCTGGACGGTCACCCAGCTGATGGACCTGTCCCGGGAGACGCTCTTCCCGCTGTACGCGGGGCTGATCACGCCGGTGTGGCTGCGGCTGCTCGGCATGAAGATCGGCCGGGGCGCGGAGGTCTCCACCGTGCTCGCGCTGCCGAGCCTGACCACCGTGGGCGAGGGCGCCTTCCTCGCCGACGACACCCTGACCGCCCCTTACGAACTGGGCGGCGGCTGGATCAGGATCGGGCACTCCGCGATCGGCCGCCGGGCGTTCCTCGGCAACTCCGGCATGACCGCGCCCGGCCGCAACGTGCCGGACGGCGGCCTGGTCGGCGTACTCTCGGCGACCCCGAAGAAGGCCAAGAAGGGCAGTTCCTACCTGGGGCTGCCGCCGGTGCGGCTGCCGCGGTCCACCGCGGACGCCGACCAGAGCCGGACCTACGACCCGCCCGCCCGCCTGCTGTGGGCGCGCGGCCTGGTCGAGCTGTGCCGCCTCCTCCCGGTCTTCTGCTCGACGGCGCTGGCCGTGGTCACCGTGGCGGCGCTGTGCGCGCTGAGCGCCCCGGGCGCGCTGGGCGCCGGGGGCACCGCGCTGCTGTCCGGGGCGGTGCTGCTCGCCGCGGGCGCGGCCGCGGGCACGGTCAGCGTGGTGGCGAAGTGGCTGCTGGTGGGCCGCCACCGGACCGGCGAGCACCCGCTGTGGAGCGGTTTCGTGTGGCGCAACGAACTGGCCGACACCTTCGTCGAGGTGCTCGCCGTGCCCTGGCTGGCCGGATCGGTGCCCGGTACCCCGCTGCTGACCCTGTGGCTGCGCGGACTCGGCGCGCGGATCGGCCGGGGCGTGTGGTGCGAGAGCTACTGGCTGCCCGAGACGGACCTGGTGGCGCTGGGCGACGCGGTCAGCGTGAACCGGGGCTGCGTGTTGCAGACGCACCTCTTCCACGACCGGATCTTGAGGACGGATACTGTGGTGCTCCACGAGGGCGCCACCCTGGGCCCGGGCGGGATCGTCCTGCCCGGGAGCACGATCGGCGCCCACAGCACACTGGGTCCCGCCTCGCTCGTGATGGCCGGTGAATCCGTACCCGCCGGCACCCGTTGGCTGGGCAATCCGATCGAGGCGTGGCGGACCTGAGAGGGCCCGGGCACAGCGCAGGGAACGGGAAGCGTCAATGAGCGGCCAGACGACCACGGCATCCGACCCGTACTTTCCGGCCAACGGAGACCCCCGCTACCGCGTGCACCGGTACGAACTCGCTCTGGAATACCGCCCCCGCCCCAACCGGCTCGCCGGGACGGCCCGGATCAGCGCGATCGCGGGCCGGGCGCCGCTCACCGAGTTCCACCTGAACCTGGCCGAGTTCAAAATAGGGCGGGTCCTGGTCGACGGCCGCCCGGCGCACTCCGTGCATCGGGCCGGAAGGCTCCTGGTGCGGCCGGTCAAGCCGCTGCCCGCCGGCACCGCCTTCACCGTGGACGTGCACTGGGTGGGCAACCCCAAGCCGGTCCGCAGCCCGTGGGGCGGGATCGGCTGGGAGGAGCTGACCGACGGCGCGCTGGTGGCCAGCCAGCCGGTCGGGGCGCCGTCCTGGTACCCCTGCAACGACCGGCCCGCCGACAAGGCCTCCTACCAGATCTCGATCAACGTGCCCTCCCCCTACACCGTGGTGGCCGTGGGGCGGCTGCTCACCCGGACGACGAAGGCCTCCACCACGACCTGGGTGTACGAGCAGCCCGCGCCGACCTCCAGCTATCTGGTCGGGCTGGCGATCGGTACCTACCAGACCGTGCTGCTCGGGGACCCGGGGCTCGGCGGCGTGCCGCAGAGCGCCCACGTGCCGGCGCACCTGCTGACCCGTTTCTCCCGCGACTTCGCCCGACAGCCCGAGATGATGCGGCTGTTCGAGGAGCTCTTCGGCCCCTATCCCTTCGGCGAGTACGTGGTGGTCGTCGCCGACGAGGAGCTGGACGTGCCGGTGGAGGCCCAGGGGCTCTCCCTCTTCGGCGCCAACCACGTGGACGGCGCCCGCGGTTCGGAACGCCTGGTCGCCCACGAGCTGGCGCACCAGTGGTTCGGCAACAGCGTGAGCATCGCCGACTGGCGGCACATCTGGCTGAACGAGGGGTTCGCGAAGTACGCGGAGTGGCTCTGGTCGGAGCGCTCCGGCGGCCGCACCGCGCACGACCTGGCGGCTTCCGCGCACCGGCTGCTGGCCGGGCAGCCGCAGGACCTCACGCTGGCCGACCCCGGGCGCAAGCTGATGTTCGACGACCGGCTCTACCAGCGCGGCGGACTCGCCGTGCACGCCGTCCGCTGCGCCCTGGGCGACGGCCCGTTCTTCCGGATGCTGCGCGACTGGGCCACCGCGCACCGCCACGGCGTGGTCAACACCGCGGGTTTCACCGCCCATGCGGCCCGCTATGCGACCGAGCCGGTGGAGGACCTGCTCGCCGCCTGGCTGTACGAGCCGACCCTCCCGCCGCTGCCGGCGGCGCCCGTACCGTCTTCGACACGGGCACCGGAACCGGCGCGGCCCGCGTACCCGCCGTCGAACGGCGAGCCCGCGGGCCACGGCAGGGCCTGATCAGTTGTTGGAGCCGACCGTGTTGTTGTGACCGGCGTTGAAGACGTCGTCGGCCGCGAACTGGGTCCAGTTGCCGAAGACCAGCGTGTACGAGTTGCCCTCGGGGATGATGACGTTCACATCGGCGCTGGCGGCGGAGGCACCACCCAGGACGACGGCGAAAGCGGCGAGGGCGGTCAGTGCGGAGGCTACGGAGCGCATGGAAGTGCCTTTCGTAGGGGAACGTCGGCGTATGGGAAGGCCCCAGTCAACGGGGTGGGCACCACGCGGCACACGGAGCCACTCCGGGCGCGCTCCCAGAGCAACCGCTTTGTACCAGTGACCCCGACGCACGAAATGGGATCCCCTTGAACACCGCCAGCACCACGAGCACCTCCAGCACTACGAGCACCACGGGCACGTTCCCCTCCCGACGGACGGCCCTCGCCTGGGGCGCCGGTGTCGGGGCCGCGCTGGCGGTCGGCCCGTTCGCGGGCGCCAGCGCGTACGCCGCCTCGGCCGACCCCGACGGCACCGACGGCTCGCTCGGCCTGCGACTGGCCGCCCTCGAACAGCGGTACTCCGCACGCCTGGGGGTGTTCGCGCACGACACGGGGACCGGGCGGAGCGTCCGCTACCGCGCGACCGAGGCCTTCCCGATCTGCTCGACCTTCAAGACGCTGGCGGTCGCGGCCGTGCTGCGCGACCTCGACCGGGACGGGGAGTTCCTGGCCCACCGCATCCGGTACACCGAGGAGGACGTCACCGCGTCGGGGTACGCGCCGGTCACCGGCCGGCCCGAGAACCTCGCGGGCGGCCTGACCGTCGAGGAACTCTGCGCCGCCGCGATCCGCTACAGCGACAACGCCGCCGCCAACCTCCTCCTGCGCGAGCTGGGCGGGCCGGACGCGATCACCCGCTTCTGCCGGTCGATCGGAGACCGGACGACCCGCCTCGACCGCTGGGAGCCGGACCTGAACTCGGCCGAGCCCTGGCGCACGACGGACACCTCCACGCCCCTCGCCCTCGGCCGGACCTACGCACGCCTCGCCCTCGGCACGGCCCTCGCGCCGCCGGACCGCAGGCGGCTCACCGAGTGGCTGCTGGCCAACACCACGGGCGGCGCGAAGCTCCGGGCGGGCCTGCCCGCCGACTGGCTCGTCGCGGAGAAGACCGGGGGCGGCAAGTACGGCACCAACAACGACGCGGGCATCGCCTGGCCCCCCGGTCGGGCCCCCGTCGTCATGACCGTGCTGACGACGATGCGCGCACCCGACGCCACGGCCGACAACGCCCTGATCGCCGAGACGGCGGCCCTGCTGGCGACGGCCCTCGGCTGAGGCGACCCTCAGGGAATACCCCAGGGGGGTATATGGTTCCCCCTGTGGGTCCGCGGGAGCGCGGTCCCTGGGGACGCGGGGACGCGAGCGGACGGGGATGACGGACATGGAGCACGGCACGCACGACCACGACACGCACGGGCACGGGACGCACGGGCACGGCCCGCACGAGGGACGCTCCGCACACGCCGGTCACCGCCCGGGCGGGGTCACCTGGGCGGCCGCCGCGAAGGCGACGCTGCACTGCCTCACCGGGTGCGCCATCGGCGAGATCCTCGGCATGGCCGTCGGCACCACCCTCGGGTGGGGCAACGCCGCGACCATGGCCTTGGCGATCGCCCTCGCCTTCGTCTTCGGCTACTCCCTCACGCTGTTCGCGATCCGCGGGGCCGGTCTGGGCGTGCGCAGCGCGCTCAAGGTCGCGCTGGCCGCCGACACCGTCTCCATCGTCGTGATGGAACTCGTCGACAACGGGATCATCGCCCTGGTCCCGGGTGCCATGGACGCCCATCTGGACGAGGCCCTGTTCTGGACCTCACTGCTCGGCGGCTTCGTCATCGCCTTCCTGCTCACGACCCCGGTCAACAAGTGGATGATCGCCCGCGGCAAGGGCCACGCCGTCGTCCACGGCCATCACTGACGGGTCCCGCCGCGCGAGGTAACGACCGTACGCCTCCAGCCCGTCCGGTACGAAGGGCCACTGCCGCACGGCCTCGCGCAGCTCCGGCTCGGTCAGCCAGCCGTACCAGGCGACCTCGCTCGGATCGGGTGTCAGCTCACCGGTGATCACGGCTTCGTGCACACCGAGCCAATACGGACCGATCGCCCCTCGGCACAGGAACCTGCACACGGGGCGCACGTGCGCGCGGACGCCCATTTCCTCGGCCAACTCCCGGCTCGCCGCCTGCTCGTAGGACTCGCCCACCTCGACGGCCCCGCCGAACATCACCTCGTAGCGGCCGGGGAAGCGGGCCCGGTGCTCGGGTCGCCGGTAGACCAGCACCCGCCCCTGCCGATCGCGGCACACGGTCGTCGCGACGCGGTGCAGCCAGCCCCGGCGCACGGCCTCCTCGCGGTCCACCACCGCCAGGATCCGATCCTGCTCGTCCACCCGCTCCACCCGTTCGTTCACGGCGCCCACGATCGCACGCGCCTGTGACAGTCCTTACGAATCGCGGACGGAGCACGGCCGCAGCGCCGCCGGGTGATGATCGGGGGCCGGGGCGATCCATAATCGACGCAGGACCGCCCGCGCGACCGGAAGGGGCTCTTCATGACGACACCTCGGGACCTGCTGATCGTCGCCACGGACATGGAGGCGGGTCGGCCGCTCGAACAGGGCGAGCTCTCGCTCGCGCTCGCCGGGGCCGAGGTGATCGACCTCCTCGCCGCCGGGACCGTCCTGCTGGACGGGGACCACATCGTGCCGGGCGACCGCCCCGCCCCGGACGACCCGCTGTTGGCCGGGGCCGCCGGAGCGCTCGTCCGCGAGGCGCCCCACGAGTCGGTGGCCGACTGGCTGTGGCGCCGGGGGCGCGGCCTGTCCGCGGTCTACCGGGCCCGGTTGGAGGCGGACGGGCAGCTCGTCCGCCCGCGCCGCCGGGGGCTCTCCTTCCGGGCGGGCGAGGCCGAGCTGGTCGATTCGCCCGCGCGCAGCGGGGCCGCGGACCGCTGGGCATCGGACGACCCCGTCCTGGCGACCCTCGCGGAGGCCCTCGGCGTCCTGCCCCGCGAGGCCCGGGCGGCCGACGTCGCCGACGTGCCAGACGACGCCGTGGCGACCGTACTGGCCACCGTCAGCGACGCACTGGTGGAACTGGCGGCCGTACGCCAGCGCCGCTCCATCGAGGAGGCGGCCTTCGACAACATCTGGCGCGGCAGCGGCGGCTGATGCCCGGGGCCCCCACAGTCGAGACACTCCTCGCCGACCCGGGGCTGGACATCGCGGGCCTCGGCGAGCTGCGCCTCTTCGCCTGTCCCGGGAACCCCGCGCACCCGGTGCGGCTCAACCTCCAGTAGCGCGGTCGGTGACGTGCGCGAGTACGGGCCATACCCAAAGCGATCCTTATGCATTTACGGCACAACCGCATGATGGCTTATGCTCCTCGTGTAGGCGGTACCCACACGAGGAGCACGGGGACGGGCATGGGCGACGGCGACGCGGGAACGGCCACCGGTATGCGGACGATCGGGCTGATCGGGGGCATGAGCTGGGAATCGACCGCCGAGTACTACCGGATCCTCAACGAGCGGACGCGCGAGCGGCTCGGCGGCCTGCACTCGGCCCGCTGCGTGCTCCACTCCGTGGACTTCGCGGAGATCGAGCGGTTCCAGGCCGAGGGCCGGTGGGAGGAGGCCGGTGAGGTGCTCGCCGGAGCCGCCCGGTCATTGGCGGCGGCCGGCGCGGACCTGCTGCTCATCTGCACCAACACCATGCACAAGGTCGCGGACACCGTCGCGGCCGCGACCCCGGTGCCGCTGCTCCACATCGCGGACGCCACCGCGGACGCCGTCCGCGCCGCGGGCCTGAGCCGGGTGGGGCTCCTGGGCACGGCCTTCACCATGGAGCAGGACTTCTACCGGGGCCGCCTCGCGGCGAGCGGTCTCGACGTCCTCGTCCCCGGTGCGCAGGCGCGTGCGCTCGTACACCGGGTGATCTACGAGGAGCTCTGCCTGGGCGTCGTCAGCGAAGCCTCGCGGGCGGCCTACCGGCGGGTCGTCGACGACCTGGTCGCCCGGGGCGCCGAGGGGGTGATCCTCGGGTGCACCGAGATCGAGCTCCTGCTCGGCCCCGCGGACAGCCCCGTACCGCTCTTCCCCACGGCCCGGCTGCACGCCGAGGCGGCGGTCGAGGCGGCGCTGGGCACCGGCTCCGCCCGCTGACCGGCCAGGCCGACCGGCCCCGGCGGCCGGGTCAGGGGCCGGGCGGCACCACGGCCCACGCTTCGATCTCGACCCGGAAGGCGGGGTTCACCAGCCCGGCGACCTGGACGAGCGAGCACGCCGGTGGCCGCTCGGGGTCCTGGTGCTCGTCGCGCACCCGACGGAAGGCCGGCAGGTCCCGCAGGTCCGTCAGGAAGACGGTCAGCTTGACCACGTGGTCGAGGGACGTGCCCGCGGCGCCGAGCGCGACGGCCAGGTTGGCGTACACCTGGCGCACCTGCGCCTCGGCATCGCCCTCGCCGACGGTGCGGCCCTCGCCGTCCACCGGGACCTGTCCCGACACCGCGACGAGGGGTCCCGTGAACGCCACGGCGTGGCTGTAGCCGTTCACCGGCGGAGCCCCCTCGGGGCGCGTGAAGTGCTCTGTCATCTCTCTCCAGTTCAGCGTCGCGGCCGCCGCGATCCGGCTCCCGCCGCGGTGGTGTCGATCATGCACTGCTAGTGTCGCCGCACGTGAGCGACAAGATGCGCAAGCAGTACGAGTCGATGCGCGACCACTACCAACAGGCCGCGCAGCACGCCGGGTTCACGCTTGGCCCGGGCCAACTGCACGCGGTGGAGCGGCTGTCCCGACTCGCCGGGGAACTCGCGGTCGCCCACGGCCCGTTCCGGCACCGCCCGCCGCGCGGCCTCTACCTCTGGGGGCCCGTCGGCCGGGGCAAGAGCTGGCTCGTGGACACCTTCCTGGACGGGCTCGCGGAGCCCCGCCGTCGCCGGTTGCACTTCCACGACTTCTTCCGCCGGTTGCACGAAGGCGTCTCCCCCGCGGCCGGGCGGCCCCGGTCGGGCGACGGCCGGTCGGCGGTGCGGCACAGCGCCGTCGACCGCGCGGTCGACGAACTGCTCGGGGACTGCCGGATCCTGGTCTTCGACGAGTTCCACGCGCACGACGCCGGGGACGCGATGTTGGTCGCCCGGCTCCTGCGCACCCTCCTCGACCGGCGCGTCACGCTCGTCACCACGTCCAACTACCCACCCGCCGGGCTCATGCCGGACCCGGTCCACCACCACCTCTTCGAGCCGACGATCGAGCTGATCCAGCAGCGGATGGACGTGCTGGACGTGGCGGGACCGACGGACTTCCGCCGACTGCCCCGACAGGGCGCGGCCGCAGGGCGCTTCGCCCAGGGTGCGGTGCTCGCGCGGCCGGGGGCCCCGCTGCTCGACGCCTTCGGCCTGACCTCTCCCCGGCCCGGCGAAGCCGTCCCGGTCGCCGCGCACCTGCGCGAGCTGCCCGCCCGCGCCGTGCGCGGCGACCTGGTGTGGCTCGACTTCGCCGAGCTGTGCGAGGGCAACACCGCGGTCCCCGACTACCTGGCCCTCGCCGACCGCTTCGACACCCTGGTCCTCGACGGGGTGCCGCCGCTGGTGTCCTGCACGCCGGACGGGCGGCAGCGGTTCGCGAACCTGGTGGACGTGTGCTGCGACCGGGACGTGCGGCTCTTCCTGCTCGGGGCCGATCCGCTCGCCGGGCTGCCGGCGGACTCCCGGCTGATGCGCGACCTGGACCGCACCGCCAGCAGGCTGGCGATGCTGCGCGGGGAGCGCGCCGTCAGCTCGCGGTGACCGGCGCGGCCGCCGCGCGGCCGCGCGGCAGGACCACGTCGGCCATGCGGCGCTCGGGGCCGCGGCGGCGCAGGTACCGGTAGCCGAGGAAGGCCGCCGGACCGAAGACGACCTGGGCCGGGATGAGCGCCGGTTCGTGGCCGAGCACTTCGGTGATGGCCTTGAGCACGACCACGGGCGCGACGGCGCCGAAGACGGTGACCAGCGCGAGCCCGACGCGCAGCCCGACCTTCCCGTACGCCTTGTAGGCGCAGGTGGTGAAGAGGGCGTACGCGAGCAGGTCGCCCATGCCCACCACGGCGCCCAGGTCGTCCCCGATGCGCAGACCGGCGGCCGGGGCGTACGGATAGCCCTGGACGGCGTCGGCCAGTTCCTCGGTCAGCGGCACGACCCAGGCGAAGAAGGCGTCGTACACGGTGAGGGCGAGGAGGAACCACGCGACGTTGGACAGCCGCATGCCGCCCTGCACGTTGAGGTTCGTGGCGGAGACGACGACCAGGACGACGACGCAGCTGTTCGCCACCCAGTACGGCGGCGCGGCCTCGCCGAAGGCCGAGTGGCAGACGTACACGCCCGCGATCAGGGCGGCGATCAGGGCCCAGCGCAGGCGGCCGTTGCCGATGAGGGGTTGGTAGCCGACGGACAGCCCGCCCGCGAAGACGAGGGCGAGCACGACCGGGAGGACCCCGCCGGGCAGCGCCAGGTAGACGTACGGCAGGGCCAGGACGAAGCCCATGATCACGAAGATGTCGCGGCCGTTGAAGACGCCGACCGGCGGGCGCGCCGCGCGGACGGTGCGGAAGTAGGAGACCGCTCCGGCGCACACGGCGAGCGCCAGGAAGCAGGTGACCGCGAGCTGGAAGAAGACGCTCATGCGTGGCTCCGGGTGAAGGTGTGCTCCGTCAGGTCGCAGCGGAGGGGGAAGCGTTGGGCGGCCTCTTCGTCGCTCAGGGGCAGGACCGTGACGTCCGCGTCGATGTGCTGCTCCCGCAGCCGCTCGGCGACTTCGGCCGCGGTGACCTCCTTGGCGGCGACCTCCACGTGGAGCCGGCCGTCGTTCCCGACGCTCGCCCGGTGACGCAGCGGGAACGGCAGCCCGGGGGTGCCGTCGAGGGCCTCCACGATGTCGCGCGGGGTCACGATGCCGTCGTCGGTGCGGTGCAGCAGACCGGCCTTGCCGAGGATGTAGGAGACCGCGGGGACCACCGACAGCTCGCAGTCCGGCTCGCCCTCCAGGGTGCGGACCACGTCACCGGTGTTGTAGCGCAGGACCGGCATGCACTCCCGGTAGGGGTAGTACGGCGTGACGGTCAGCGCGCCGAGGCGGCCGGGCGCGGCGGGCTCGCCCGTGTCCAGGTCGAGCACCTCCGCGTAACCCATGTTGGGGTCGATGTGCAGATGGCGCTTGCTACAGGTGCGACCGCCCACGGGCAGCAGCTCGGTCATGCCGAAGGCGTCGCCGACGACCTTCGCCCCGAAGGTCTCCCGCAGGGCGTCCATCAGGTTGCGCGACAGCATTTCCCCGCCGCCGTAGATCGCCCGCAGCCCGAAGTCGTCGGGGCCGTAGCCGCCGCGGCGTGCGGCGGTCACCAGCTGGCCGAGGTAACTCGGGGCGCCGGTGAGGATGGTGGGCTGGATGCCGTCCCGGCCGAGCAGGTGCTCGATGGACTCGTCCGGCGGTATCTGCCCCACGACGTGGCACGAGGCGTTGGCGAGCCGGCACACCGCGACGTCCTCCTGCACGGCGGCCGTGGCGCGGGAGCTCAGGTTGATCTGCATCCGGTCGCCGGGGCCGAGTTCGCCGCGCAGGACGAGGGACAGCGCGATCAGCGCGGGCCAGAGTTCCATCTCGTAGCGGGACAGCCAGATCTGGACGGGGCGGCCGGTGGTGCCGGTGGTCTGCGTCGCCAAGTACGGGGCGCTGCACAGGAAGTCGTCGGGGCGCTCGATCAGATCGGCCTTACGGGTCACCGGGATGCTGGTGAGCGTCTCGGTGGTCAGCGCGTCGAGGTCCACTCCCGCGAGCCGCTCGCGGTAGAAGGGCGAGCGCTTGGCGAGTTTGCGCACGGTCCGCCGGAGCGCGCGGTTCTGCAGGTCCCTGCGCTCGTCCGGGTCGGCGAACGGGCCGTCGGCCAGTTCGTCCACGTCGTCGCCCAACGAGCCGAACTCTTCGAGCGTGGCAAGGGCGTCGGCGACCAGTCGCTCCACGGCCCGTACGCTCAACCGCCGGCCGAACACCATGGACAGCGCCACGCGTACCTGCCGGACACCGGTCTCCAGCACTCTTGCCTCCCTTGGATGTGGCGAGGGGGTGGGAGCGGAATCCGCTCCCACCCCCCCATACGTGCCGTGTGTTAGCTGACGGAGCAGTACGAGAAGAACACCGACGTCATGGCACCCATGACGTACTTGAACTGCTTCGCGCTGGTCTTGATGGCGCTCATAGGAATCCTCCTTGTTTCGATCCGGCGAGACGGTTGTCAAGGCACCCGGAGGGCGTCGTAACGTCCGTCACTTGGCTGATGACACAGTGGCGCGATTTCGAAGCACGGGCAATGATCTAGTCCATTCAACGGACCGGCGGACGGGGGAGGGACACACCGCTCTACCCCCTGAGCTGGGACGAACGGGGAATTCTGGAACCATCCGATCGATGGGACCAGCGTGAGACGGGGGAACCTCTCATGGCTAGATCCAGTACAGAAGGCCGTGGCGTGCTCGAAGGCGCGTTCGCATTGATGGAGGTGCTCGCGCATGATGACGAGGTCGGATTGACCCGGTTGGCGGCAGACGCGGAACTGCCGAAGGCCACCGCACATCGACTGCTCGGGCAGTTGGTCGCACTGGGCGCGGTACAGAGCCGCGAAGGCCGGTACTGTTTGGGCCCGAGGACGTTCCGACTGGGGCAGGCATGGCACCCCGCGCGCACGCTCAGCGCGGCAGCGGCTCGACCGCTGCGTGAACTCGCCTCCACGGCAAGCGGTTTGAGCTTCAGCCTGTCGGTGCCCGAGGCGGGCCACACGATCGTCGTCGCCAGCATACGCGGCGAAGTGGACGATGTGTTTCCGCTCCGCTCCGGCGTGGTCCTACCGTCCGGGAGCGCGGCCGAGCTGGTCCTGGCCGCATCCACTCCCGTGACGCGGTACCCCGAGGGGTGGACGCGGGCCACCTGGCTGCGCGAGGTCGCACGGGCCCGCGAGGAGGGTCTGGCCTTCCAGTACGGGCAGTGCGTGGGCCCGCTGTCGTGCGTGGCCGCGCCGATCCTCTCGGCGTCGGGCCAGGTGGTCGCGGCCGTGGCCGCGAGCTCCCTGGACGGCAAGCGGATCGCCCCGCTCGGCGGGGCGGTGCGCCGTGCGGCGGCGATGATCAGCGCCAGTCTGGCCCGCGTACCGGCACCGCGCCCCGCGGTGAAGGCCCGACAGACCGTCACGGTCGTTCCGCACTAGGGGGATCGCCCGGTCGCCGACCGGGGGGCATCGGGGGGGGGGGGGGGGGGGCGGCGGGGGCCCCCCCCCCCCCCCCCCCCCGCGGGGGTTGTTGTAGACCCCAT
>NZ_JBHWLC010000099.1:0-4453 GCF_042730635.1 Streptomyces sp. NPDC059917 | reverse complement strand
CTCCGCAACGACCCCGCCGGGCATCCGCTTTGGATGATCCTCCCAGTCTGGACGAGGGGCCGGCGCCGCCGCCCGGCCCGTCGGGTCCACCCCGCCCGGCCGGGCGGTTTGCACCGGGACGGCCCGGGCAGACGCGGGAACATGTCGGAGCGAACCGAGTCGAAGACGGTGTCCGTCACCACCGAGGTACCGGCCCGGTTGGACCGCCTGCCGTGGTCCCGCTGGCACTGGATGATCGTGATCGGGCTGGGCACCGTATGGATCCTGGACGGTCTGGAAGTCACCGTCGTCGGGAGCATCGCGAGCCGGATCTCCGAGGACGGCAGTGGACTGTCGATCACGGACGCCCAGGTCACCGGGATGGCGGCCGCCCTCTACGTCGCGGGGGCCTGCGCCGGTGCGCTGGTCTTCGGCCGTCTGACCGACCTCTACGGGCGCAAGCGGTTGTTCCTGGTCACCCTCGGTGTCTACCTGGCGGCGACCGCGCTGACGGCGGTGTCGTTCTCCGCCTGGTGGTTCTTCCTCTTCCGGTTCCTCACCGGATTCGGCATCGGCGGCGAGTACGCGGCCATCAACTCGGCCATCGACGAGCTCATCCCCAGCAAGTTCCGCGGCCGGGTGGACCTGATCATCAACGGCAGCTTCTGGATCGGCGCCGTCGCCGGAGCCCTGCTCTCCGTGCTCGCCCTGGACACCTCGATCTTCCCGAAGTCGGTGGGCTGGCGGCTGACGTTCGCCCTCGGGGTCGTGCTCGGCCTGGTCATCCTGCTCGTCCGGCGCCACGTACCCGAGAGCCCGCGATGGATGATCATCCACGGCCGGGCCGAGGAGGCGGAGGCGCTGGTCTCGGACGTGGAGCGGCGGGTGGAGGCGGAGCAGGGGCGCGGGCTGCCCGCGCCGGAGCGGGCCATCACGATGACGCAGCGCCACAGCATCGGCTTCGGCGAGATCGCGAAGACGGTCTTCCGCTCCTATCCGCGCCGCGCCGTCCTGGGGCTGTCCCTCTTCGTGGGCCAGGCCTTCCTGTACAACGCGATCACCTTCGGCTTCGGTTCCATCCTGGTCACCTTCTTCCACGTCTCCAGCGGGGTGACCGGCTTCTACTTCGCCGTCGTGGCGTTCCTGAACTTCCTCGGCCCGCTCCTGCTCGGCCGCATGTTCGACACGGTGGGGCGGCGGCCGATGATCGCCGGCACGTACATCCTGTCCGGGCTGCTGCTCTTCGGGACCGCCTGGCTCTTCGGCGCGGGTCACCTCACCGCCGTGACCATGACCGCCTGTTGGTGCGTCGTGCTCTTCTTCGCCTCGGCCGGAGCCAGCTCGGCCTACCTGACGGTCAGCGAGATCTTCCCGATGGAGACCCGGGCGATGGCCATCGCCTTCTTCTACGCCATCGGCACGGCGGCCGGCGGCATCTCGGGCCCGCTCCTCTTCGCCGGCCTGACCGCCGGCGGGGTCGTGTCCGACGCGGTGCTCGCCTTCTGCGTCGGCGCGGGGCTGATGGTGGCCGCGGGCCTGGTGGCCGTCCGCTACGCGGTCGCGGCCGAAGGCCGCTCCCTGGAGCAGATCGCCACCCCGCTGTCGGCCCAACCCTCCCCCGACCCCTCCTGACCGGACGGGCCGCCCCCCTCGGACCTCACCGGTCTCCGACCTGCCCTTCGGGGGCGCCTAGTGCTGTGACCGGGAACCTTTACCGGTTTGTCGGCTAGGGGCCGGGCCAGGACCAGCTCCCTCAGGAACTGACGAAACGAGGGCACGAGCGCACGAGGTACAGGACATCGGCCAGTGTCGGGATGTCAACTATGTTCAAGCTCCTATTTGCTCACGGGGGAGCTGAGGCCATGAAGCATCCGGGATGCCTGGCCGTGTTGGTGAGTGCGGTCGTTCTCCTGGGAGTGCTCGGCTGGGGTGCGAAGTCGATGCTCGACTCGTCGTTCGACGGGCCGGACAACCATGTCGCAGCGACCGATTCCCGGGTCTGCCCGCAGACCGAGGGCAACAACGTCTCCCTCGCCGATGCGACCGAGCACTTCGGTCTGCAGGTGCCCGCCGCCGCCACGAGCCTCGTCTTCACCGCAACCGCGGGTGGTCTGCAGGGAGAGGGCAGATTGTCGCTGCGATTCACCACGACACCGGCAGATCTCGCCACGTTCCTCACGGCCAGCCATTTCGAACCGTCAGGCGCGAACACGGCGGTGCTTGCGAGCGACTGGTCCGCTTACAGTTCGGGAGCAGCCGTCCAGTCCGCAAGGGGCCCGTGCGGGCTGACCCCGCCGGGCAACCCGACCATGCTCTACAGCCAGGACGGTCCCGGTTACGTCAGGAAGACCAGTCCGCGGTGCCTGGCGGTGGACCACACCGATCCTGCGCATCCTGTGGTCTGGGTTTCGGGTGCGGACGTGTGATCGTTTCCGCCGCTGGATGGTGCGCACCTGTGTGATCAGACGGCGAAGGCAGGTCTGCCGCCCCGGCGGAGTCCCTTTTCGCTGCGGATCCGGGCGCGTTCGCGCCATTGGGCTGTAAGGATGTCGGGGTGACGCGCGTTCTCGTTGCGCCATCGCAGGTAGGAGTGCAGGGCCCGGGCCTGGACCGTGTGGTTGGGATGGTGCGAGTTGGCCAGGGTGGGGGCACCGTCCGGGCGGGCCGCGCGGATCGCCTGGAAGATTCAGACCGGGTCTCAGTGGGTGCACCTCCCCGCCGAGTACGGCTCGCGGAAGGGCGTCTATACGAGGCTGGGGAACTGGGCTATCGATGGCACGTGGGAACGTGTCTTCACCGCGCTACTCGCGCAAGCGGATACCGGCGGTGACCTGGACTGGGTCGTCGCGGTCGACTCCACGATCGTGCGGGTCCACCAGAACGGCGCCGGGGCCTGCAAAAAGGGGCCCCGGCCGGTGAGCCTGCCGTCCATGCGATCGGATGGTCGCGTGGCGGGTTGGCCACCAAGGTCCATCTCTCCGCTGACAGCCACTGCTGTCCGTTGTGCTTCGTGCTCACGCACGGCCAGGCCGGAGATGCGCCGGCGTTCGAGCACGTAATGGCTGCCATCCGGGTTCCACGTCGAGTTGGCAGGCCCAGGATCAGGCCCTTCGCGATGCTGGCGGACTAGGCGTACTCATCGCGAGCCATCCGGGACCATCTGCGACAACGCGGAGTGCGGGCTGTGATCCCGAAACTGCCGACCAGATCGCCAACCGCAAGCGCAAGGGCCGCGGCGGCTGGCACCCGCCCAGATTCGACCGCGATGCCTACAAGCAACGCAACACCGTCGAACGCTGCATCAACCGCCTCAAGCAATCGCGCGATGTGGCCACTCGCTAAGAGAAGACCGCCACGGTCTACCGCGCGGGTCTCCTCATCGCGGGCATTTTCCTCTGGTCCGGGTCCGCCCGATGAAGAGCAGGCAGCTCACGGCCGGAGGCACTCTCCCTGCGGATCGAAGCAGACGAGGCCGTGCTCGCGAGCCAGTGCAGCGGCATACTCGGACACTTCTTCAGCTTTGCCGTAGGACATGAGCAGGTACACGATCGGTCCCGATGCCTCCTCGATGACCGGGGGCGACACCCACACGACACTGCGATCGACGTCGTCGGGATATCGCCCAACGAGAGCTTCCACATACGCCACGATGCGCGGCGCCGGAGGCACGACGCCATCGTCCGACTCCAGATATCGCTCGTACAGCTCGTCATACGTCGAGCTCGCAGCACGGTTGTCGAATGGGCGGTCGCCGTCCCACACAGCAAGGTCGTAGCTCACAGGCGCATCGTCGCAGGCAACAGCTCCGCCGCCACCAGCAGGTCCTGCGATCTGTCTGCCAGTGATCCGTAAGAGAGCTCCTAGGCCGGGTGTCCCGGGGTGAGGTCGGCCACGGCGCTGAAGAGCAGGAGCGGCGGGCGCACCGGGCCGGGGGGACCTTCCGCCACGGGTGAGAGGCGGAAACCGACGTGGTCGCCGCCGTCCACCTGTGCTTCGATCCGGCCGAGGAACCAGGCCCGGACGTCGTCGAGGATCGGCGCCCGCGCGCCGTCCGTGGTCGGCCGGTGCCAGTCGACGTGCTCGAACTTGTCGATGTCGTCGCCCGTCCGGCCCCCGAAGAGCTCCGCCGTCGGCCTCTGGTCGTCCCGCAGCGTGTGCACCGCCAGGTGGGAGGCCTGCCGGGCGATCCGGTACGTGCGGTTGGCCTTGGAGAGCCACACCATGAAGCGGGGCGGCTCGATCGAGCACTGGGAGGCGAAGCCGACCAGGCAACCGGCCGTCCGCTCCCCGGCGGCCGCGGTCACCACGTACACCGGATAGTCGAGTACGTCGGTGAACGCGTCCAGTTCGGCCACGGCTCGCTCCCGCTCCCTCTGTCGCCCCGCTCCCTCGATCGACCCACGCTAGCCGGGGGCCGCGGGGTCCGGACGCCACGACACGACGGGGGGCGGGCGCGAACGCCCGCCCCCCGTCG
>NZ_JBHWLC010000098.1:0-27485 GCF_042730635.1 Streptomyces sp. NPDC059917 | reverse complement strand
CCCGCACCCCCCCCCCCCCCCCCCCCCGCGCCCCCCCCCCCCCCCGCCCCCCCCCCCCCCCCCCCGCCGGAGGCACACGAACCACCCACCCCCCGCGGAAGCAAAGACAACACCCCACCCCCTCAAGCACTCCCCGAGCCCCCCTGGACCCGCCCCCGACCCCCCACCGCACCCCCCATTGCCACCCGCACACCCACCCCGCCCAAAGCCCCCGGCAAACCGGCCACCCCCACCCCCTGGGAAGCCACCGCCACCCCCCGGGAAGCCACCGCCACCCCCAACCCCCCTTCCGTCAGCTCACCCCCACCCCCCGCCGCATAGCCGTCCGGCCGCACCAGAACCCACCCCCCGGCAGAGAGCCCCAGCGCCTCCCGCACCCGCCCCCGCGGATCCACCAACGGCCTCGGCCCCGCCCCGGCCCGCCCCGCCCCGGCCCCACCCGCCCCCCGCGACCACCCCGCCCCGCCCCCCACGACCGTCCGCACCGACAACCACCCCGCATGCCGCGCCGCAGCCGCCCGAGCCACCTCCACCGCCTCGCCCGTACCCTCCGGCACGTACAGCAGCGACCACCGCACGTCCCGCAGTTCCCCCCGCAGCTCCTCCGCGACGACCCGCGGACCCCCCGCCAACCCCCCGGGCCGCCCCCCGTACGCCAGGCCGAGCCCCGACATGTCGCCGAGCACCTTCCGCTGGATGACCCGGTGCAGCAGCCCGGTCCCCCGCACGACGCCCATGACGGCCGGCAGCGCCGCCCCCGCCATCGCGTTCGTGACCTGCGCCAGCACCCCCGTACGCTGCGCGGCCCCGAGCAGCGCCCGCGCCACCGGAACCCGCTCCTCCTCGTACGTCCGCAACAGCTCCGGCCCCGTCCAACCCTGGTCGACCATCGCCAGCTTCCAGGCCAGGTTGTAGGCGTCCTGCACACCGACGTTCAGGCCGTGCCCGGAGGCGGGACCGAAGACGTGCGCCGCGTCACCGGCGACGAAGCACCGCCCTTCGCCCATCCGCGTAGCCACCGCCGCCCGAAAGGTGTGCACCGCGCTCCAGAGCGGCACGCCCACCCGCACCTCGCGCCCCAACCCGGCCGACAGCTTCGCGGAGAGCCGCAGTTCCACCGGACGCCCGTCCCCGACCACGTCGGCGGGCGACGAGTCCAGCACCCGCCAGTGCCCGACGCGCCGGTGGGGGATCAGCAACAGCGCCTGACCACCGACGTGCACCCAGTGCACGGTGTCCTGAGCCAACCCGACGAACCCACCCGACGAGCCGGCACCGGAGAGACCAGCGGAACCAAGCGCACCACCGCCACCACCCCCCGCTCCCCCACCCACACCCACCTCCACCACCGCATCCGCCAACTCCCAGACCTCGTCGGCCCCCTCCACCCCCGGCAGCCCCAGCCGCCCCCGGACCGTACTGTCCGCCCCGTCGCACCCGACCAGCCAGGGCACGGCACAGGCCTCCCGCCGCCCGCCGGAGTGCTCCAGGTACGCCCGTACCCCGTGCTCGTCCTGCTCGAAGGACGTCAGCCGCACGCCCCATTCCACCTGGACCCCGAGGCGGGCGGCGGCCTTGCGCAGAACGGCCTCCGTACGGGCCTGCTCGATGACGACGGTGAAGGGGTACCGGGTGGGCGTCGAGCCGTAGTCGGCGTCCAGCCGGACCGGCCGTCCCCCGCCCACGGTCATCGTGAACGCCCGGTTGCGGCGGCCCTGTTCCAGTACGGGTCCCACCACGCCCATCTGGTCGAGCACTTCCAGCGTCCGCGGATGCAAGGTGACGGCCCCGCGCGCAGCGCCCCCGCGCCCACCACCAACACCTCCAGCACCACCCACACCACCCACACCACCCGCACCCACGCGCCCCGGCCCGGCGGCCGCGTCGACCACCCGGACCCGCAGACCCCTGCGGGCCAGTTCGTGCGCGGCGGTCAGCCCGACCGGCCCGGCCCCGACGATCAGTACCCGTGCGCCGGTCCCACTGCTCCGCGGCATGGCGCCGCCCCCTCCCCGTGGGCCGTCAACCCGCCTCCGTGGGTACGGCGTACACGGCGTTCACGGCGTTCCATCCTCGGCAGCACCGCTCGCAGCCGCCCGGACACCCACTGGAGGAAAACAACGGACAGGACCCACGAAACAGACCGCGAAAGAAGGCCACGAAAGAAGGCCCCGGAAGAACGACCCCAGAACCCGACCCGACGTATCCACCGCACACCGGTGACCCGCCGGCACGGAGATGTGATCCCATGATCATATGAAGAGGACCCTTTATCTGCTCTGCTCCGCCGCTCCGCCCGTCTTCGACGTGGCCCACGTCATCGAGGACGCACAGGCCCGTGGCTGGGACGTGTGCCTCGGTCTGACCCCCACCGCGGCGCACTGGGTGGCCGGGAGCCTCGACGGACTGGCGGCCCTGACCGGGCACGCCGTGCGCTGGCAGTACAAGCTGCCCGGCGAGCCGGACGTATGGCCCGCCGCGGACGCCCTGCTCTTCGCCCCCGCCACCTTCAACTCGGTGAACGCCTGGGCCCTCGGCCTCACCGACCGCTTCGTGATCGGCTCGGCCGCGGAGGCCATCGGCAAGGGCACGCCCGTCGTGGCGATGCCGTGCGCGAACGCCGCCCTGGCCGCCCACCCGCAGTTCGACCAGAGCGTGGCCGTCCTGCGGGCGGCGGGCGTCGACTTCCTCTACGGAGAGGGCGGCTTCGTACCCGGCCCGGCGGGCCCGGACGCCCCCGCCCACTTCCCGTGGGCCGCGGCCCTGGACGCGGTGGACCGCCGCATCGCCACCGCGAACGGCGGCGCGGTCTGACGTCCCCCGGGGCCGCCCTTCACTCCCCCGTCACGCCGTCGATCGCCTCGCGCAGCAGATCGGCATGGCCGTTGTGGCGGGCGTACTCCTCGATCATGTGGGTCAGGACGTAGTGCAGGGAGTAGACCTCGTCGATCTCGCGCTTCTCGTCCACGTACCGACCGGTGACGTCGAGGGACTCGGCCGCGTCGACGATGGCCCGGGACAGCCCGCAGGTCCACTCCCACTTCTCGAAGGCCTCCTGCGGGTCGGCGTCCTCGACCTCCCACTCGGTCCACCGCCCGGCGGCGTCGCGCGGCCAGTACCCGCGCACGTCCTCGCCGTTGATGACGTTGCGGAACCAGCCCCGCTCGACCTCGGCCAGGTGGCGGACCAGCCCGAGCAGGGTGAGCCCGGTGGTCGGGATCGGTTTGCTGCGCAGCTGTTCGGCCGTCAGGCCCGTGCACTTCATCATCAGGGTGTCGCGCTGGAACTGGAGCGTGCTGGTGAGCGTGGCGCGTTCGTCGCCCACCTGGACCGGAAGGGTTCTCTGTTCATCGAGCATCGGGTGATCATGCACGCCACGCACCCGCCCCCACCCGCCATTCCACCTACTGGACGCGCACCGGCCCACCTGCCGGACCACCCCTGCCGGACCACCCCACCGGGCCGCCCCACCAGCCGGACCACCCACGGGCACACCTCACCGGCAGGCACCCACCTCCGCCCCCACCGGCGCGACCCGCCGCCCACGACGCTGCCCGGGCACCAGCCCGGCCAACAGCCCGGCCCCCGCTCCCCACCCCACAGCACCCGCACCCGCACCCGCACCCGCACCCGCAGCAACACCCACACCAGCACCAGCACCAGCACCAGCACCAGCCCTATCCACCCCAGCACCAGCACCAGCCCCCGACACGTCCGCCTCCGCCTCCACCGACACCTCAACCTCCGGCGCCACCCCACCCCGCGCCCGGTACCACGCGGCCGCCACCCCCAGCCTCCGCAGCGGCCCGGGCCCCGGGTCGACCCCGCCCAGCGCCCAGGCCGTGTCGCTGCGGTACCACATGTCCCCGGCCAGCAGCGAGAACTGACGCTCGCTCACCCACCCGGGCCGCGCCCGCAGCCCCGCCAGGCAGGCATCCCACTCCAGCGAGCCGCCCGCCCCCGGCGCATGCGGCAGCACCCCGTACTCCGCCAGGGCCCCCATCAGCGCCCCGTTGCGCACCGGCTCCGGGTGCCCCGCGTGCAGCACCCCGCCCGGCAGCGCCCGCGGGGTCACGGCGAGGGCGGCGAGCAAACGTGCCAGGTCCATGACATCCACGAAGGAGGCGAGCCCTTTCCCCCCGGCCCAGCCGGCCGGCACCCGCCGGAAGGCGTCCACCAGCGCCGGCACGGCCCACCGGTCTCCGTAACCGGTCACCAGCGGGGCCCGCAGCACCGTGCCGCCCGCGGCCAGCACCGGAGCCTCCCCCGCGAGCCGACTGCGACTGGCGGCCGACACCGGCGCGGGGTCCAACTCGCCCTCCCCCGCACCTCGGTGCGGCCCGGGCCCGTACACCGCACAGGTCGAAAGGTGCACGATCCGCGGCACTCCGGCCCGACGCGCCTCCGCCATCAGGGCCGACGTACCGCGGACGTTCACGTCGTCGCAGCGCCGCTCGTCCCCACCGACGTACGAGGCGAGCGAGAGCAGGACCGAGGCCCCGTCGCACAGCCCGCGCAAGGAATCGGGATCCCCCAGGTCCCCGCACACCCCGCCTGTGCCCGCCCGACCGCCCGGCACCCGGCGCTCCCGCGAGAGGACGCGCACCGCAGCCCCCTCACCGAGCAATCTGCGCACCACCGCCGAGCCCACGAACCCGGTTCCCCCGCTGATCACGATCATCACGCCACCCCCCGGCCGACTGCCCCACAGAAAAAAAGAGAACGCCCTTTATGTTATGAGGGCGTTCTCTCTTCGCGCAGGCGTTCGGCGTGGTTTCCCGCACATCCCTACCCGGACGGCGCGGCCATCACCCGACGACCGTCACCCGGCAGTCACTGCACCAGCCACTCCCCCAACAGCCCCACCAGCAGCTCCCCCAGCCACTCACCCAGCAGCTCCCGCCCTCACCCGAGCCCCAGCCCCCGCCCCTGCTCCCCCTCCCGGAAGAACGCACGCACGTCCCCCACCAACAACTCCGGCACCTCCATCGCGGCGAAGTGCCCGCCCCGGTCGTAAGAGGTCCACCGCACGACGTTGTCCGTCCGTGCCGCGACGTGCCGCAGCGGGATGAAGTTGTCCCGCGGGAAGTCGGCGAGGGCCGTCGGCGTCGCCGACGGCTCCGGGGGCCCGCCGTAGTACGCCGCGTGCGCCCGCTCGTAGTAGATCCGCGCCGCCGACCCGGCCGTGCCGGTCAGCCAGTACAACATCACGTTCGTGAGCACCTGGTCCCGGTCCACCGGGCACCGCGGATCGGTCCACTCCACGAACTTCTCGCCGATCCAGGCCAGGAGTCCCACCGGCGAATCGTTCAGCCCGTACGCCAGGGTCTGCGGCCGGGTCGCCTGGATGTCCGCGTACCCCTGCCGCTCCCGCGCCCACACCCGGTAGCGCTCCCAGGAAGCCACCGTCCGCTCCCGCTCGGCCGGGCTCAACCCCTCGAGTTCCGCCTCGCCCGGCGCGGCGACGGCGCCCGCCCCGGGCAGCAGGTTCAGGTGGACCCCGATGACCCGCTCCGGCCGGATCCGGCCCAGCTCCCGGGAGATCGCGGCCCCCCAGTCGCCGCCCTGCACCCCGTACGCCGGGTACTCCAGCCGCTCCATCAGTTCGGCGAAGGCCCGCGCGACCCGCTTGAACTCCCACCCGGTTGCGGTCGTGGGCCCGGAGAGGCCGAAGCCGGGAATGCTCGGAAGCACCAGGTGGAAGGCGTCGCGCGGATCCCCGCCGTGCGCCCGCGGATCGGTGAGCGGCCCGACGACCCGCTCGAACTCCACGATCGAGCCCGGCCAGCCGTGGGTCATCAGCAACGGGGTCGCGTCCGGCTCGGGCGAGCGCACGTGGGCGAAGTGCACCCGCGCCCCGTCGATGACCGTGGTGAACTGCGGCCACTCGTTCAGCCGCGTCTCGGCCGCCCGCCAGTCGTAGCCGTGGCGCCAGTACCCGGCCAGCTCCCGCAGGTGGTCACCGGGAACGCCGTAGTCCCATCCCACCCCGGGCAGTTCGGAGGGCCACCGCGTCCGGTCCAACCGCTCCGCCAGGTCGTCCAGTTCCCGCTGCGGCACATCAAGCCGAAAGGCCCGCAGCGAAGCACCACCCGAACGCCCACCCACACCCGAATCCCGCACCACAAGATCATCGTCCACGGGCCGGATGCTAATGCACTAGCGCGCCCTCACCAGCGACCTCACCAGCGCCCTCAGAAGCCCCATCCCCGCCCCCTCACCAGGGCCCTCAGGAGCACCCTCCCCCCTCCCCCTCAAGCGGCGTACAGATCGAAGGTCGACCCCCGCTTCGGCCCCGCCGCCACGTCCAGCGCCGGATCCACCGTCAGCATCGCCTGGTGCAGCCGCTGCAACTGCGGCGAGGGCTCCACGCCCAGGTCCTCGATCAGCCGGGTCCGCAGCCGCCGGTACACGTCCAGCGCCCGCGCCTGCCGCCCCGACCGGTACAGCGCCACCATCGCCTGCGAGTGCAACCCCTCGTGCTGCGGGTGCCGGGCGATCATCTCCGCCAGCTCCGCGAGCAGTTCCCCGTGCCGCCCGAGCCGCAGGTCGACGTCGATCCGCCGCTCCATGGTGACCAGCCGGGACTCCTCCAGCCGCATGACCTCGATCTCCAGGATCGGCCCCACCCGTACGTCGACCAGGGCCGGCCCCTGCCACAGCGCCAACGCCTTGCGCAGCTGCGCCGCCGCGCCCTCGTCGTCCCCGGCCTCGAAGGAGGCGTGGCCTCCGGCCACCAGGGTCTCGTACTCGAAGACGTCCAAGCACTCCGGCGGTATCTGGAGCAGGTACCCCCCGTGCCGCGTGGCCAGAATGTCCTTGGCACCGCCGCCCGCGCCGTCCAGTCCGCCCGGCTCCGCACCCGGGCCGCCCGGGCCCATCGCGGTGCCCAGTCTTCGGCGCAGCTGGAGTATGTAGGTCTGCAGCGTGGTCAGCGCACTCTGCGGCAGGTCCGTGCCCCAGATCTCCTCCATGAGGGTGGGCACCGGCATCACCCTGCCCGGATACAGCGCGAGGAGGGTCAGGATCTGCCGGGGCTTGCGCGCTGTCGGAACGATCGATCCCCCGTTGACCTCGGCACTCAACGGACCCAGAACCCGAAACTTCACGGTCTCCTCCGCACGTCGTCGAGCTACCTCGCTTTTCGGCCGTACCCGGCCTTCGACTCACGAAAGATAGCCGGGCCCCACGCGATGTCACCGCATTCTCAAGCCCCTTTCGAGGCCACCTCGATGGGGCTTGACCGGCGCCCTTCCGACAGCTGCTAGATTCCGCTCGAAGGCGTACGAAATGACGTACGAAGGGGGATCGCCACCGTCATGGAATTCCTTCTCCTCGGTCCGGTCGAGGCACTCGATCCGCGTACGGGCGCCCGTAGCGCCCCCTCGGGAGCCAAACAGCGCGCCCTGCTCGGCGCGCTCGCCGTGCACCGCGGCCGGGTCCTCTCCGCGGACCGGCTGATCGACGAGCTCTGGGGCGACGCCCCGCCCGCCGCCGCGGCCGGCGCGCTCCAGGCCCACATCGGCCGGCTGCGCCGCTCCCTGCACGCGGTCGACGGCCGCGACCACATCGCCACCGGACCGGCCGGCTACCGACTGCGCGGCACGGCGTGCGGAACCGACGCGGGGGCCTTCGAACGGCTGTCGTCCGAAGGCCGCGCGGCCCTCCCCACCGATCCGGTACGCGCCGCCGACCTGCTCCGTCGCTCGCTCGCCCGGTGGCGCGGCGCACCGCTGGAAGGCGCGTCGGGCGGCCGGCTCTGCGCGGCGGAGGCGGACCGCCTCGGGGAACTACGACTGACCACGCAGGAAGCCCTGTACGAGGCCTGCCTGGCGGAGCCGCACGCCGACCACCGGCTCCTGGCCCGGGAACTGGAGCGCCTCGTCGCCGACCACCCGACCCAGGAGCGCCTCTACGACCTCCTGATGGTGGCCCTGTGCCGCGGCGGCCGCCGCTCGGAGGCGCTGGGCGTCTACGAACGGGCGCGCCGACGGCTGCGCACCGAACTCGGCGTGGAACCGGGCCCCGCGCTGCGCGCCCGGGCCGCGGAAATCCTGGAGGACCCCACGGAGAGCCCCGCCTCGGGAACGGCCGCGGCACTGCTCGACCTCGGCACCGAAATATCCCGCCTGAGCGCCCGCGTCGACGAACTCACACGCCGCCTGAATTCCACTGGAGCACTCACAGGCTGACGCGAAGCAACGGACGGACGGAAAGAAGGGTGACGAAATCCAGAATCAAAGAGCCAAAGAGCCAAGGAATCAAGGAATCAAGCCCCGAACCCAGCCCCAGCCCCAGCCGTCACACCGTCGAACCCACCCTCGGACTCGGACTCGGACTCGGACTCCACCCCAAGCTCCGCCCGAAGCCCCGACCCAAGCCCAGGCCCCGCCTCGAGCTCCGACTCCGACTCCAACTCCGGCTCGGGATCCACCCCGGCCCCCGCCCACAGCGGCGCCGCCGCCCGCGTCCGGTACTCCCCTTCGCGCCCGGCGGCCACCACGCTGGGCAGGAGCAGCGCCCACAGCTCCGCCACCTTGCGCTGTAACTCCCCGTACGGCATGCCGGTCCCGGACATGCCCTCGATCCCGCACGCGGCGGCCGCGACCAGCGACTCCGCGTTCTCCCAGCGCCGCTCCGCACACAGCTCGCCCGTGTCCCGGGCCTGCCGCAGCAGTGTGCACACCACGGTGAGCCACGTCCGCTGGAAGTCGATCACCGGTGGCTGGTGACCCGCGCACTCCTTGGTGATCCGGAAACTCGCCGGGATCGCCGGATCCTCGTGCAGCATCCGCGCCATCCAGTGCGTGGTGTCGATCAACGCCTGCAACGGGGAGGCCCCGCCCTCGCGCAGCGACCGTACCGACGCGTGCAGCAGTGCGCAGCCCCGCTGCTGCACCGCCTCCGCGAGTTCGTCCTTGGAGGCGAAGTGGAAGTACAGCGCCCCCTTGGTCACTCCGGCAGCGCCCGCGATGTCACCCAGGGTCGCGTTCGCGTATCCATTGCGGTGGAACAACTCGGCCCCGGCGCCGACGAGCCGCCTGCGGGTCCGCTCCGACCTCTCCTGCACCGCACCGTCCCCTCTCGTCCCGCGCAGCCGAGCCGCGGCACTCGCCTTCACACCCTCGTGCCCAGCGCTACACCGCTCCGCGGCCAGGGCCGCACCCGCACCCGCACCCGGCATCAGACGCGGACGAGTCGCTCGCCGCCCGCGTCCGTCGCCTCCGCCAGGCTCTCGGGGCCGGCCATCAGGATCGAGCGCTGCAACCGGCGCAGGGCGGCGGACGGTTCGAGCCCGAGCTCGCGCACGAGCATGCCGCGCAGCCGCTGGTAGACGTCCAGGGCCTCACCGCGCCGTCCGGAGCGGTGCAGGGCGAGCATGAACTGCCCGTGCAGGTTCTCGTGCGTGCGGTAGCGGCTCGCCAGCACCGTCAGCTCGGCCAGCAGTTCACGGTGGCGTCCCAGTCGCAGGTCCGCCTCGATGCGCTGGTCGAGCGCGCACAGCCGGGTCTCCTCCAGCCGCCGGGTCTCCATGTCGAGCTGCACACCGCCCTGTACGTCGGCGAAGGCGGGCCCCGACCACAGGGCGAGGGCCTCGCGCAGCAGCCGAGCCGCACCGGGGAAGTCCCCGGCGTCCATCGCGCGGTAGCCGGTCCCGGCCAGCCGGTCGAACTCCCGCACGTCGCTCGTACCGCCGTTGCTGTTCAGCAGGTATCCGCCGGGCAGCGTGACGAGGACGTCCTTCGCGGTCCGCCCTGCGGCGGCGACCGCGGGTGCGCCCCCCTCGGGGTCCGCCTCCGGGTCCCGCTCCGGCTCCAGCGCCGTCGCGATCAGTGCGCGTAACTGCAGCACGTACGTCTGCAGGGTGGTCCGTGCGCTGCGCGGCGGTTCGCCCGCCCACAGCTCCTCGATCAGTGCCGACACCGGCACGACCTGGTCGGCATGGAGCGCGAGGAGCGCCAGGACCTGCCGGGGCTTGGGGGCGGTCGGCGTGATGGAGATTCCGTTCTCCCGCACGGCCAGTGCGCCCAGTACATCGATGTCCACGCCGTACTCCCCTGTCCTTGGATGAGTCGCAATCTCAGTAGAAAACAGGACCGACGGTTTGTCAATATCAAACCGGTTGCGCTGTTTTGCAGCCCAGCCGCGCCCTAGCCACGCTCAAGAACCCACTCTGAACAGGGGAGTTGTACGTCGATCAGCGCATCGGAGCGCACTCGGCGGCCCTAGGCCACCCCTCAACGGGGCCTACAGATCGGCCTCCGGAGGTCACAAAGCAGACCGCACGGTCTCGTTCAACACCCAGCCCCAGCCAGCACCTGACCCGGCACCCGCCCCCACCCCTTAGCCGGCACCGGCCCCCACACCCGAGCCACCACCAGACTCCGCCCCCACACCCGAGCCACCACCCGGCTCCACCCCCACACCCCGCCCCACCCACCGCCCGGTCCCCTCGGCCACCAGACCCCCCAGCGCCCCCTGCGTGGCGAGCCGCGGCAGCATCAGGGTCCAGAACCGGGTCAGGGTTTCCCGCGAGACCCAGTCCCGCTCCTCGGCACCCAGCACCTCCAGCCCCACCATCGAGGCCACCACCGCGTTCGCGGCATCCTTCGGCAACACCCCCTCCGCCAACGCACCCCCGCACGCCGCGGACCGGACCACCTCGTCCACCCACACCTGCCACTGGCGCCGCAGGTCCACTCCGCTGCCCCGCGAGACGTCCGCGCACAGTCCGAATCCGGCCCGCACCACGACGTCCTCCGCGAGCAGGGCCATCAGCTCGTGCGTGGAATCCACCAGCACCTGCAACGCGTTCGCGGCCAGTTCGGCCGCGCCGCCCGGTCGCCCCGAGGTGATCCGCCGCAGTGCCTCCACCGCACGGCCCTCCACGGCTCCGGCCAGCGCCGTCTTGCTCTCGAAGTGGAAGTGCAGGCCTCCGGCGCTCACTCCGGCCCGCTTGCTGATCATCGCGATCGACGCGGTGCCGAACCCCTCCTCGGAGAACACCTCCGCGGCGCAGCGCACCAGGGTTTCACGCGTGCGGGCGGCACGTTCCTGCTTGACCATGGAGTCTCCACAAACCGCCCTCGCGGTTTGCCCAAGGGAGTAAAAGATCTTCAGCCGACACAGTCAGCGCCCCCGCTGGAGCGGCGCTCGCGCCGCGCCGGAGCGGGCAGGTGAACGGCGCTCGACCACCGGCCCAACCGGGGCCTCCCGGTCACCGCCCCGCGGACCCGCCGCCGGAACTCCCGGACCTACCGCCGCGCCGCGAACCCGACACCCGCACCCGTACGCGCACCGGCATCGGCCCCGGCCCCGGCACCCGCCCCAGGAGCCCCGGCCCCCGCCTTCCCCTCCGCGAGGGACTCCAACTCCAGGGCCACCCGGTGCCCGCGGTCCGGCGCCATGTCCAGCCGACCGAGCATCGCGGGCGTCGAGATGCTCGGGTAGATGTGCTGGTAGACGGAGGCCACCCGGTCCTCGATGTCCGCGCGGTCGTTGAGGGTCTGCGAATAGATCTGCGCACCCGTCCAGCACGCCGAGAGGATCCAGGCCGTCTCGGCGGGGTCCACGTGCGGCAGCAGTTCACCCTGCTGCTTCGCCTGGACCAGCAGTTCACGGGTGAATTCGATCCAGCCCGGCACCGATCCGCCCCCGAAGATCTCGCGCATCCCGGGGCCGAGCGAGAGCCGCGCCCCCGCGCTGAGCATCGGTTCGAACTTCATCCGGTGGGCCAGCAGCATCGCCACGTCGACGAGCTCCTGGAGCTTGCTCTCCCTGGAAGGCACCCCGGCTTCGCCGAACTGCTCGTCGAGCACGCCCTGCGCCAACTCCTGCTTCGAGGCGAAGTGGAAGTACAGGGCGCCCTTGGTGACGCCCGCGCGCGCGAGGATGTCCGCGATGGTGGCTGCGTCGTAACCGCGCTCGTCGAAGACCGAAGCGGCCGCCTCCAAGATCGCGCGACGCGTACGGACCGCACGTTCCTGTCGTGCCACGGTGCCTCCGTTGTCCAGGGTCGGTTCAGGCTGGGTCCTGCGAACAGGATCCACCACCCCCGATAAAACCAACCAGAAGGTCCGTATTTTATCAAGCGGACTATAGCCACCCCTTGGTCCGGCACGGGCGTCGCTCCCCCGCCCGCCCCCGGCCGGGCCGCACCCGCCCCCTCTCGCCCCGCCCTCCTCCTGCACCCCAACGGATCGAAGCGCCCGAAGCGACCTCGACGCCCCTCGGACTCCCCCGTCCGGACGACGGAGGAGCCCGACGCATCTATGTCAAGTCGACCCGCACAGCCCCCTTTTGGGACCGCCGATCGCCGGCAACCACATACCCCCAACCTCACCCCACCCCAGCCCCCACCCCACCCCACCCCACCCCACCCCACTCCACCCCACCCCACCCCAGCTCCCACCCCCACCTAACGAGCAGCGCCGAGCACCACCGGCAGCTCCTTGAACCCGTTGGAGATGAACGACTCGACCTTGCGCAGCTCCTCCGGCCGAACGGCCAGCGAGACCTCGGGGAAGCGCTCGAAGAGCCTCCGCAGTCCCACGCCGCACTCCAGCCGGGCCAGCGAGGCGCCCAGGCAGTAGTGCGTGCCGAACCCGAAGGAGAGGTGCTCCCCGCGGGTGGCCCGGGTGAGGTCGAAGCGATCCGCGTCCGGGCCGTGCACCGCGGGATCCCGTCCGGCCGAGGCGAACGAGACGACGATGGGGGCGCCCCGGGGTATCACCACCCCGTCCTCCATCTCGATGTCCTCGACCGCGAAGCGCATCAGGGCGTAGGTCGCGGGCGGCTCCAGCCGCAGCGCCTCCTCGACCGCGTCCTCCCACGCGGCCTTGCCGCCGCGCAGCAGCTCCAACTGGTCCGGGTTGCGCAGCAGTTCGTAGACCGCCGAGCAGATCAGGTTCACCGACGTCTCGTATCCGGCCGTGAACAGCAGGATCAGGTTGTCGATCAGCTCCTTCTCGCTCAGCCGGGAGCCGTCGCCCTCGTCACGGGTGTTGATCAGGGCCGTGGTCATGTCGTCGCCGGGGTGCTCCCGCCGGTGGGCGAGCAGCTCCGTCATCGTGACGTAGAGCAGCTCCCCGTTGGCCTGGGCGTCCTTCGCGGTGATCGTCGTGTCGAAGAAGCCCTTGATGATCCTGTGCAGCGGCTCCCACGACTGCTGCGGGATCCCGAACAGCTCGAAGACGATCCGGGTCGGCAGGTCGTGCGCGAAGACGGTGCGCAGGTCCACCACCTCGCCCTGAGGCAGTGCGGCCATCCGGTCGAGGAGCTCGTCCGCGACCTCCTCGATCCTCGGCAGCATCCGGGCGACCCGGCGCGCGGTGAAGGTGGCCACCACGGGCTTGCGCAGCCGGGTGTGCTCCGAACCGTAGGCGGTGATCATGTTCTGTACGGAGACCCAGATGGCCAGCGGCCATTCCTCGCCGACCTCCCCGTTGGCCCAGGCGGGCCAGTGCCGGTAGGCGTCCTTGGAGACCCGGGGGTCGACCAGCAGCCGCCGTATCGTCTGGCTCCCGCTGATCACCCATCCGGTCACCCCACCCGGCAGGGCCACCGGAGTGGCCGTCCCCCGCTGGTGCAGAAGGGCCGCCTCGCCGTGGATGTCGGCTCCTGACGGGTCGAGCGCATAGGGGCACTGACGGTTCATTCGGTGATCTCCAGTTGGTCGGCGATGGATCGGCGATGGATCGGCAAGGAGCTGACGACACATTGGCGACGGGGTGCGCAGGTTGCTCCACACCCCGTATTCCAAACCGCTCAACCGGTTTCTAACTCACCAGCGGCGGGCTCAAGTTTGGCACCGGCCCCACTCGCGCGCCAGCAGAGCCGAGCGAGTCGACCTACACTCGACGATGGCTTGAATTCCCCTCACGGACGCGTACGTGCCAACACCCCGTCGGACCGGGGCATATGACCGGAAGACCAGCTCTCACTTGGCGCGGAACCTGGCCGTCTCCGCCAACACCGTCCGACCGGAACTTCGCTGGTGAGACCCGCCCGAGAGTGCCTCAAACCCCTCGTCCGCGATGTTGACATTGGTACACGAGCGACATGCGGACACCTTTAGCACCTTGCAAACAAAACCGGAGAGTACGTATCTTGCGTCTCGCGTGCGTTGCCCATCCCATCCGTCGACACGGCTCTGTGGAGAGGTCCATGACGATGCTGACGATCCGGAAGAACCCTCCGATCCACCCACTGGAGCCGACGGGGGCACCGTGGACCCGCTGCAACGAGGCCCCTGCCCCCCGGCTGACGACCACCGTCCCCCGGGAGTACGTCCACCGCTCCTCGCTGGCGGAGGTGTTCCTCACCGGCTGCGACCTGATCGGCGCGGACACCTTCTCGCTGACCGGCCAGTGGCCCCGCGCCCACACCTTCTTCACCAGCCCCGACGGCACCAGCCACGACCCCGTCCAGGCCGGTGAGACGATCCGCCAGGTCGGCCTCTACCTCTGCCACGCCGTGTACGGGGTCCCCCTCGGCCACAACGTGCTGCTGTGGAGCCTGGACTTCGCCTCCGATCCCGACCGGCTGCGCATCGGCCGCGGCCCCAGCGACCTCACCATGGTCGCCACGTGCACGGACTTCGGCTGGCAGGGCAGCCGCTTCAGCGGCTTCCTCCAGGTCGACATCCACCGCTCGGGCCGCCTCGCCGCCACCGGCACCGCCCGCTTCACCTGCGTCGCCCCCGCGACCTACCGCCGCCTGCGCGGCGACCGCGCCCGCACCGGCCTGGCCCGACCGCTGGAGCGACGCACCCCGATACCCGCCGCGGCCGCCGGACGGCTGCTCCCCTTCGACGTGGTGCTCTCGCCCACCGAGGAAGAGGGCCGCTGGCTGCTGAGCCCCGACCTCGACCACCCGATCCTCTTCGAGCACGCCAACGACCACCACCCGGGCATGGTCCTCGTCGAAGCCGCCCGCCAGGCGGCCTGCGGGCTGCACCCCCAGGACGAGTTCATCCCCTGCGCGGTGTCCACCGAGTTCGAGCACTACGCCGAACTGGACGCCCCGTGCTGGATCGAAGCCACGTCCAGGACCCCCTCCATCATCGACGTCACGGGCCACCAGGAGGGCCGGACCATCTTCCGCTCGACGGTCACCGGCACCGCCACCGCGAGCCGGCACCTCACCAGTTCCCTCGTCGCCGATTCCCTCCTCGCAGATTCCCTCGCCACCGGAACCCTCGTCACCGATTCCCTCACCACCGGATCCCTCGTCACCGGTTCCGCCCTCTGACCTCGCCCCGGTACCAGTCCCCGTAGGCCCCGAAGGCCTCCTCGAAACGCGGTCCGGACGCCACCGACACCTGCCCCCAGAGCCGCCGGGTGTCGTACCAGTGGTCCACCGCCAACAACGACACGTGCCTGCGCACCACCGGATCGTCCGCCGCCCCCAGCAGGCACACCGCCCCGTCGAGATCGACCTCTCCGCGGGGCAGCGGAAGCCCCAGCTCCCGTGCCACCGTGCCCACCAGTTCGCGGGCCGTCACCGGCACGGGATGAGCCGCGTGCAACACCTGCCCCGCTCCCCCCGGCTCCTCCCCCAGGTCCTCCCGCACCGCGAACTCGGCGAGCACGTCGGCCAGTACGTCCACGGCGATCATCGAGATCCGGGCCCGCCCACCGTCCACCCAGTGCGGCAACCGCGCCATGAGGCCCACCAGCGCGGGCACCATCCAACGGTCCCCCCGCCCGAAGACCAGGTGCGGACGCAGCACCGTCCCGCCCGCGGCCAGGACCATGCGCTCCCCCGCCAGCCGGGTCACGCTCGTCACCGACCGGGGATCCTCCGGCAGCACCCCCTCCCCCTCCCCCCGATGCGCCCCGTCCCGGTACACCGCGGCCGTCCCCAACTGGACGATCCGCCGCACCCCGGCCCGCTCGGCCTCCGCCAGCAGCGCACGCGTCCCCTCGACGTTGACCGCCCGGCACTGCTCCTCGTCGCCCCCGATCCGCGAGGCGAGGTGCAGTACGGTCCCGATGCCGTCGCACGATCCCCGCAGCCCGCCACCGGCGAGATCCCCGCGCACCACCTCGACTCCGGGCACCTCCACCGCCGTCCGGTGCACCAGGACCCGCACGTCGGAGCCGGCTCCGGCCCGCTTCCCGCAACCGGCTCGGCGCGCCAGCCGCTCCACGACGTGCCGCCCGACGAACCCCGCCCCACCGGTGACGAGAACCCCGTCTCCCCCCACGGTCCACCTCTCCTCAAAACCCTTACGGACACCATCACATCGTGTTACCGTCTCGCCCGTGACAGTGGGTAACAGCTTATTGCTGGCGGGAAAATCGGCGCTGATCACCGGCGCCAGCGCAGGCATAGGCGCGGCCGCCGCCCGGGTTTTCTGCCGGGAGGGCGCGGCGGTCACCCTGATCGCACGCCGCGAGCCCGAGCTGGCCGCACTCACCGAGGAACTCCGCGGCAACGGTCACCGGGCCCAATACGTCGTCGGTGACGTGACCCGCGTCGAGGACGTGGCCCGCGCGGTGTCGGCCGCGCTGTCCGCCCACGGCGCCCTGGACGCGGCGTTCAACAACGCGGGAGTCGGCGCCGAGCCCAAGCCCCTGCACCTCCTCGACGAAGACGTCTACGACAGCGTCATGGACACCAACGTCCGGGGCGTCTGGAACTGCATGCGCCAGGAGATACGCGCCATGCTCGCCGCCGGCAAGGGCGGCACCATCGTGAACAACAGCAGCACCGCCGGCCTCGTCGCCACCCCCGTGACGGCCGCCTACATCGCTTCCAAGCACGCGGTCCTGGGCCTGACCAAGGCCGCCGCCGCCGAGTACGCCCCCCAGGGCATCCGCGTCAACGCCATCGCCCCGGGCTCCACCCGCAGCGAGATGATCGATGCCTGGCTGAAGCAGAACCCGGCCATGGAGGAGATCCTCCTCCAGTCGGCTCCCCTCCCCCGCATCGCGGCCCCCCAGGAGATCGCCGAGTCCGCGGCCTGGCTCTGCAGCGACCGCTCCTCCTTCGTCGTAGGCGCCACCCTCTCCGTCGACGGCGGCTGGACCACCCGCTGAAGCGGGACGGCTGGCGCTGACAGCGACTGGGCTCGCCATGCGTAGCGGTGCAGCGGGCTCGAAGGCGGTCAAACATCGGTGAGATCGGTCGGGGTTCGTCGAGACGGGACACCTCCCCTACTTCCGACCGCTCTGCCACAGAGCGCATGCCGAGGGAGCCGGCGGCCAGACAGGGTCTCCGCCCCACGCGGTCAGTGTGAGGACCAGCCTGCCGTCCACCACGGCCGCGGACACGTCCTCGTCTGTGGCGGCGGCCTCGGTGAAGTCGGCGGGTGCGACGTGGTCGAGGAGGAAGACGAAGTGGAGCGCGAAGGGGGAACCGTACGAGAGCGGCTCACCGTCAAGGTCGACCATGAAGTTGGCCCGCCAGGCGCCGTCACACAAGACCGATATGAGGTCACCGAGGAACTCGACGTCCAGCAGTGTGTCTGCGCCGTCGATCAACACCGCCACGTCCTGTTTGCCGTGTCCGGGCCCGTGCCAGTCGCCGAGGCAGTCCACCATGGCGTTCCAGTTGTGCCCGAAGTATCCGGGGAAGCCCAGTTCACGGGCGAACGCGCGGAACATACATCCCTTCTCGTGCAGCTCCTCGCCGTCCAACCGCAGCACGATCCCACCCCCGGCTCGCAGCTCGGCCTCGGCCACAGCGACCCAGGGATCGGCCGAGGAGGTAAAGGTGACCCAGGGCGATCGGCGTTCAGTGAGGGTGGGAAGGAAGCTGCTCATGCGGCATGGTCGCACCCAACTGGCATCTGCGCCTGACCTGCGCCGGTCAAGGCTCGGTGAGACTGACCAACCTTCGGTGAGACGGGACAACGGCGTTAACGCCGTTAACTCCGCAGCACCACCACCCGCACCCTCCCGTTAACGGCGTTAACAACCGGACCACATCACTCCACTTAACGGCGTTAACACCGCGACCACTCCGCTCACTAAAAAGTACTTGTCGACTGGTTTTTTTAACCCCTCCCCCATTAGATTGACCAGGCATCAAGAACAGCGCAGACACCGCAGGCACCACAGGCACCACAGGCACCAGTCCGCGCAGACACACACATCGAGGAGACCGCACGTGGCAAGGGCCAGGCAGGAACGCGCCGAGATCACCCGCCAGGCGATCCTGGACGGCGCGGCCATCGCCTTCGACCGTGCCGGTTTCGGCTCGACCAGCCTCAGCGACGTGGTCAAGCACGCGGGGGTCACCAAGGGAGCCCTGTACTTCCACTTCCCCTCCAAGGAAGCCCTGGCCCGCACCCTGATGGAGGAGCAGTTCCAGGTCGCCGAGGGCGTCCCCGCCATCGTCGACCCCGGCCTCCAGACCGCCATCGACCTCTCCCACCAGATGGCCCACGGGCTGCGCACCAACGTCCGGATCCGCGCCGCCATCCGCCTGGTCGTCGAGTTCGGCTCGTTCACCGACCCGGACCCGACCCCGTACAACGCCTGGATCGAGACCTCCTTCAGCTGCCTGAAGCCGGCCCAGGACCGCGGCGACGTCCTCCCGCACCTCGACGCCCGGGACCTCGCGACCTATCTCATCGCCTCGTTCACCGGCGTACAGGTCACCTCCCACGTCCGGACCACGCGCGAAGACCTGCACACCCGGGTCACCGACCTCTGGAACTTCCTCCTCCCGGGCATCACGCCCGCCCCGCGCATCCCCCTCTTCGACCCGGCGGGTTCGCCCGAGTGCCGGGCCGCCCTCGGGCTCCCCGCCCCGGACTCCTCCTCGGTCCCGGTCGGCTGACGACGCGTCCAAGGCGGTCTCGTACACGCCGTGGTGAACCACGGGGGTGCTCGCCACGGCGTGTACGAGACCGCCTTGTCGCGTCCACTTCCCCGACCGACCAGCCATTCCCCCGGACCGGCGCCCCAGTTCGCCCCAGGTCAACCGGCGATCCGCCCCCGCCCTCGCGGGGCACAGCCATGCCCTGACCCGGCTCCACATCCAGTCCGTTAGCAAAACTCAAGCGTGGCGCCCACATCACCCTCTGAACGTTAGTAAAGTCCCTCTCATGACTTCGCCCTCGTCTCAGAACGACCGAGAGAAGGTCGTCTCCAAACTGCCCCCGTGGCTGCGCCAGGAGTTGAAGATCCGCACCGCACAGCTGCGGGTGGACATCCAGGACGCCGTGCACCAAGGCATCTCCCACTGGAGCGCCCTCGCTTCCGCCCCCTCCCCCGTCGACACCTCCGGCGCCGAATCGTTCTCCACCTGGCTGCCCGCCGGGCAGTGGGAGTCGTTCCGCTCCTCCTCCAAGGACCGCGGCGTCTCCCTCATCCAGGGGCTCGCCCAATCCGTACAGCTCTGGCTGGAGATGAACCCGGCCCCCACGGTCAAGCGCCCCTCCGTGGTCCGCCGCATCATCGTGTGCAACCAGAAGGGCGGGGTCGGCAAGACCGCGATCACCGCGGGTACCGCCGAAGCCCTCGCCGAGGACCCGGACAGCCTCCACCCGGTCCGCATCGCCCGCCAACTGGCCCGCCTCGCGGCAGACGAAATGACGCACCCCGGCGAAGGACAGCCCGGCGAAGGGCGCGCCCCCGAGGGTCACTCCACCGAGGCCCACGCGACCCCGTTCGACCTGGAAGACCTCCCGGGCCTCGGCATGCGCGTCCTGCTCGTCGACTTCGACCCGCAGGGCCACCTCACCAAGCAGCTCGGCCAGCAGCCGCTCCCCATCGGCGGCGACAGCCTCACCTGCCACATGGCGAGCGAAGCCAAGGGCCCGCTCTCGGACCTCATCGTTCCCATCGCGGACGACCGCTTCGGCGACCGGTTGCACGTCCTCCCCGCCTGCACGGACGCCTTCCTGCTGGACGTCCGCCTCTCCACCGTCCGCGCCCGCGAGGCCGCCCTCGAACGCGCCCTCGCCCCGGTCGAGGCCGACTACGACGTGATCCTCGTCGACTGCCCCCCGAGCCTCGGCCTCAGCATGGACGCGGCCATCTACTACGGCCGCCGCCGCGACGCCGAACAGCCAGGCGCCTCCGGTGCGCTGATCGTCGTACAGGCCGAGGACTCCTCCGCGGACGCCTACGATCTGCTCACCTCCCAGATCAACGACCTCCGCGACGACCTCAGCCTGGACATCGACTACCTCGGGCTCGTCGTCAACCTCTACGACGGCCGCCGCGGCTACATCGCGACTTCGTCCCTCCAAGCCTGGATGGACATAAAGGATCCGCGTGTCGTCGCCATCGTCCCGGACCTCAAGGAACAGCGTGAGGCCGTCCGCGTGAAGCAGCCGCTGTTCGTCTACGCGCCCAAGGGCGACCAGGCGGTCGCCTTCCGCGCACTCGCCAGGGAGATCTCATGAGCAAGGCCGACAAACTCGGGGTCTCGGCCTCCTTCGCCCGCGCCCAGCCGGTCGGCGTCAGCTCCCGCCGCGCGGCCATCGCCGAAGCCACCGGAGCACCCACTTCGGGTGTGGTCCCGCCGTCCGAGGTACCGATCGAGGCGCTCGCCCACAACCCGTTCAACCTCCGCGAGGACCTCACGGAGATCGACGAGCTGGCCCAGTCCCTCCTCTCCCGGGGCCAGCTCCAGCCCCTCGCCGTCGCCACCCGCATGGCCTTCATGGAGGCCCACCCGGGCCAGACCGACGGCCTGGGGCGGGCCCCGTACGTCGTCATCGACGGCAACCGGCGTCTTGCCGCGGCACAGCTCGCGGGCCTCAAGACGATGCACATCCACGTCAACGACGCCCTGTCGACCTCGGCCGCCGACATCCTCGAATCGGCCCTGATCGCCAACGTCCACCGCGTCGACGTGGCCCCGATGGACCAGGCCCGCGCCCTCCAGGAGCTGGTGGACGTCCACGGCTCGCAGGCCCAGGTCGCCAAGCGCCTCGGCAAGACGCCCGCCTGGGTCTCCCAGCGCCTCACCCTCCTGAACCTCACGCCGATGCTCCAGGAGAAGGTCGACACGGGCGAGCTGAAGGTGGAGCCGGCCCGCAGGATCGGCCGCCTCCCTCAGGAGTCCCAGGCCGCGGCTGCGGAGGAGACCATTAACGCCGTTAACCCTCCGCGCCAGCGCACCCGACCGACCCCGGCACCCGTTAACGGCGTTAACGCCGTTAACGCCACGCCCCCTCCCGCGGCGCCCACCAAGGCCCCCTCCCCCGCTCCCACCCCCCGCATCACGATCACCACGGATTCCCCGGAGACGATCGCGGACGCGCTCACCGCCCATCTGACCCCCGACGACCTCAAGGCCGTCACGGAACTCCTCATGACACGCATCTGACGCAGGCCGCACTCACGGTGGGGGCGCTGACGGCATTAACGCCGTTAACGCCCCCACGTGCGTTTCGTGTGCGTTCAAACGTGCGACTCGACTAGGCTGCCCCTGGAGGTAGGTACATGCCCGACGAACAAGAGAGCCTCTTCGCAGCGGTCGACGCCCTGTTGGAAGAAGCCGCCGCCCAGGACGCGCTCCCGCACCCGGACGAACGCAAGCGCCTGCGCGAAGCCGCCGGCCTCAGCCAGGACCAGATCGCCAAGGCCCTGTCCGTCCGCCGCGAAACGGTGACCTCGTGGGAAACGGGCCGCACCGAACCCCGGCCCCCCAAGCGCGCCGCCTACACCCGCCTCCTGGACGGCCTGGCCACCCTCCACCCCGTTAACGCCGTTAACGCCGTTAACACCCCCCCGCCCCCCACCCCAGAGACCCCGCCCACACAAACCCCATCAGCACCCCCCACCCCACCCCCCACCGTTAACGCCGTTAACGCCACCCCACCCCCCGCACCCACCCACCCGCACCCCCAAGCCACTCCCCCCGCTCCCCCCACCCCCCGCACCCCCCACCCACCCCGCACGTCCAGCCCCCATCCGAACCCGAACCCGAACCCGAACCCGCGCCCCCGCCCCGCATCCCCCACCCCCCCGCCCCACACCCCCCTGGCCGTCCTGGACGGCAACGGCCAGGCCCACGCGACCAACGGCCTGGTGCTCCCCCTCCCCCCCAAGGCCGCCACCGACCTGCCCACCCTCATCTCCTGGGCCCTCAGCGAGGACGCCGACCTCCGCTCGCCCCGCCTCCACCGCAACGGCAAGGACGGCGACCCCCTCCTCGTCCTCACCCCGGAGGCGACCGAGGCCCTCGGCCTCCCCCTCACCCTCGCGGACCGCCGCGGCCTCCGCCTCCCCGACGACCACCCCGTCGTCCGCCGGCTCACCAAGGCCAAGTGGCAGCTGACCCGCCGCGGCTTCGGCCCCTGGGCCCGCGTCTACCGCCCGGCCTCCCCCACCACCGGCCGCCAGTGCGTCCAGCTCGCCGTCCTCCCCTGGGGAGCCCTCGACCCGCGCGCCTGGGGCGAGGACACCGCCGATCTCCCGGCCCCCGAGATCGCCCTGCTCCTCACCACCTACGCCACCCGCGTCCTCACCCCCCGCGGCTCCACCGCCGTCACCGGTCTCGAACTCATGACGGCCCTGCGCCCGCCCACCCGCGCCGCCCGCAACCCCGAGACCAACGTGTGGGAATCGGCCCCCGTCCCCGGCTCCCTCACCCGCCCCGTCGACCCGGCTCCCCCGGAGGCCCCCGACGAGCATCCGGTCGTCGCCGCCCTCTACCCCCGGGCCCACCAGCGAACCCCGGACCAGGTCCTCGACGAAGAGGCGTACGACTGGATCCGCGACCCCGAACTCCTCACCGACGCCGAATGCGCCCGCACCCACGCGGTCGGCATCGATGTGAACATGGCCTTCGCCGCGGCCGCGAACCGCCTCACCGTCGGCCTCGGCCCCGCGGTCCACGCCCCGGCCCCCCGCTTCGACCCGAAGGTCCCCGGCTGCTGGCTCGCCGACCTCTCCGCCGTCCCCCTCGACCCCCGCCTGCCGAACCCCTTCACCCCCCACGGCAAGCCCCCCACCGGCCCCGCCTGGTACGCCACCCCGACCCTGGCCTACGCACAGGAACTCGGCCACGCCGTCGCACCCACCGAGGCCTGGCTCCGCCCGGACAGCGGCTCGTACCTCGACGCCTGGTACACCCGCCTGCGCGACGCCTACATGGCCACGATGGCCGACCTGGGCGTCACCGCCGACCTCACCGACGAGGCGTTCCTCCGAGCCATGGCGGTCCACAAGCAGCACGATCCGGCCCTGGCCGCCGTCCTCTCCGCCATCAAGGCCACGGTCAAGGGAGGCATCGGCAAGCTCCGCGAACGCCCCCAGGGCGCCGGCTACCGTCCGGGCGAAGCGTGGCCCGCCCTCGAACGCCCCACCTGGCGCCCCGACATCCGAGCGGCCGTGATCTCCACGGCCCGGGTGAACATGCACCGCAAGATGCGCAAACTCGCCACCGCCGACCTGTACCCCATCGCGGTCCTCTCCGACTGCGCCGTGTACCTGTCCGACGGCCCGAGCCCGCTGGACTTCCTCCCCCGCACCCCGGACGGCAAGCCCCTGCCCGGCGGCTTCCGCCTCGGCGTGAGCCCCGGCATGGTCAAGCACGAGGGCACCCAACCCCTCCTCTGGGCCGTCGGCCTCCTCGACGAGGGCCACAACCCCGCCCGCCACATCAAGGGCCACGACGCAGCGGCCGACGGAGAGTAGACGAGCATGTCCGGCAACATCGAAGACGGCCTGGCCCAGGCGGACGAGCACAACTTCACCCGTCCCATCCCGAAGTCCGCCCAGGCCCGGGTGAAGTTCCTCCTGAAAACCGAGAAGAACTCGGTCAAGGCGGTGGCGCAGCGCCTCGGCATTTCCCCCCGCACCGTCGAGCGCTATCTCAAGGGCCAGATCAAGACGCCCCGCCCCGAGCTCGCGCGCCGCCTCGAATCCGAAGTCCGCAAGAGCTGGCAGCCCCTCGTCCGCAAGCGCGCCCGCGCCAAAGCGGCGAAGACCACCGGCCTCGTCGTCGAAACCCGCGCCCGCTTCGGCTTCACCGCGGCCCCCGGCACCACCGACGACGGCCGCATGCGCCGCATCACCCAACACCTCCCCCCGGAGTACGCCTCCCGCCTCTTCGCGGCCCAGGAAGCCGGCGCCACCGAAGCCGAACTCCGCCACATCACCGCCCAGGGCCTCCAGGACGTCTACTTCCGCGACCAGGGCTCCCGCGCTCCCGGCCTCCTCGTCGACTTCACCGACATCGACTACATCGACTTCGACTTCTGACCACGACATCAAGGAACACCATGAACAACGAAGTGGCCGCCATAGTCGCCCTCACCCTCGCCGTGGCACTGGGCGTCGCCCTCGACCGCTCCGCGAAGAAGCGCAAGAAGGCCTTCTGGGAGCACTTCGGATCCTTCGAGGGGTTCCGGGCCCAGGTCGACGGAACGAAGATCCAGCAGATCCGCAGCGACCACGGGGACGTCGCCGCGATCAAGGCCGTGCGGCAGAGCCACACCTACGTACCGCTCGTCCTCGCGAAGCGATACGTGGACGAACTGCCCACGCCAGAAGCGATCACGCACCGACCGTAACCAACCACCGATCGAACACTTCGCCGCTGCATTTCCGACTGAAGTCTTTCGGGCCGTCGCCCCTCCCGATCACGAGGGGCGACGGCCCATCGCCGTATCCGGGCGTACGACGACACCCCCGAACCGGCACCTCCGGAACCACCGTTCCGCTCCAGCCGCCAAGAGATACGACCCCGACCCCACAACCCACCCCGACCCAACCCCACCAGATGGCCCGTCAAGGCCCCTCAGCGCCCCTCTGAGCCCCTCTCTCCCCTATCCGACCACTCCGTACCCACCCACACCCCAAAATGCCGAGAGGCGCCACCGAGCGGCTTCAGCCACTCCACGGCGCCTCATCAACGGACGATCTCCAACGAGCCCTAGCCCACGGCGTGCAGGGTCCGCCTCCGCTTCGCCTCGACGGCCTTCTTCGCAGCGTTCTGCGCGGCCCGCTTCTTCCGCTGCTCAGCGAGCTGGTCCTGATACTCCGCCACCGCGCGGTGGTAGCTGTCGACGTACCCCCGCGCGTCCAGCCGCTCGTCCATCGGCATCTCGTTCACGGCCGCGACCGCGTCCTCGAACGAGTTGTATCCGGCCAGCATCGGATTGATCTGGTAGATGCCGTTGCGAACCTTCCGCACCAGCCGCGCCAACTCCAGGCTCCGCAGCGCCGCGTTCACGCTCGGCCGGCTCAGATCCAGCATGCCGGCGATCGAGGCCTGGTCGATGAGGATCCGCCCGCCGGGCTCGCTCAGCGAACGCAGCTTCAGCAGCACCCGGTAGGCCGCGGGCGGAAGGTCCAGGTCAGAGAGAAGCCCGTCGGCGTTGACCGCAGCGAATCGCAAGGTGCTCACTGAGCTGTCCCTTCTTCCTTGCGCTGTCGTCGGCTAAGCCGACGCGCAGCGCGCTCTTTGGCCCGTTCGGCCCGCAGTTCCTCGATCGCCTGCCGCATGTGGTCCAGTGACGGGAACCGCACCAGATCCGGCAAGCTCGTGTCACTGCGAATCTGCGAGATGGTGCTGGACTGCTCCACCTTCACAAACTCACCCGTCGTCTCAGTACCCGGGATGAACTCGGCTACTCGGTAACTGTAGGGCGGGTTGAACTGATACACACCCCGCCTCACCTTGAAGA
The DNA here is from genome assembly GCF_042730635.1 of Streptomyces sp. NPDC059917. NCBI lineage: Bacteria > Bacillati > Actinomycetota > Actinomycetes > Kitasatosporales > Streptomycetaceae > Streptomyces > Streptomyces sp. NPDC059917. The sequence goes on along the minus strand of NZ_JBHWLC010000098.1, from coordinate 1,882 downwards.
CGATCCCATGAGACATGACCGTGTGGAGCGCCTCGGACGTCTTTGTCCGACTGACATCCAGGATCGTAGCCATCTCCTCCTGGGTCAGCGGAATCCGCCCCCCCGCTCTCTGACACGCGATGAGCAGCAGGATCAGGCGCAACGGCAGTGCTTCCCGGAAGTACTGGGCGATCACCAGGAAGAACTCAAGGCTGTCCATCGAGAACGCGTTTGGCTGGCTCTGAGTCCCGTAGAACTCCAGGGGCTTGCGCTCGCCGTCCAGAGTCAGCTTCCGACTCGGGTACCGCTTGGCCAGGCTGTCCAGATCCTTGACGGGCGCCAGCGGCTGACTCCACGCCGAGATCGCGTCATCAACGGGCAGATCAGGACGCGGCGCGCGCGACGGACTCTGCCGACGGCGCTGTGGCTCTGATGACACGAGGATGCTCTCCACTTCGTTGATCTGCGGAAAGCAGTATGTCAACAAGGGTGACACTAGTGTCACGCTCGTTGACGTTCGGCGTGTCTTACGTCCCCCCAGGGGGGACACATCTCGGCCACGCCCCGCCCGAAGCCCTCTCCGGGCCTCTCGAAGCATTCTCACCCCTCCCCCCGACGTCCGGCCGACGTATCTCCCACATTATGTCAGCCCCCCCGACGTTTTGGGCCAAAAAGCGTCAGCGGCACTGACGTTTTGCAGCCGCTCTGTCCCCCCAGCAGCGACACAACGCCCTAGATATGTCCCTTCTGAGGGGACATATCTTTCCCCCCGCACCCCGCCTGACCTGCGGCGACGCATCTCCGTACCCTCTATAGGTCCGTGGTCTGCTCGCTGCGCGCACGCAATGCCGTCGGCAAGGCACTTCTCCCCGGTTCTTCCTGACGGAGCATCAGAAGATGTCGATCTTCGGCACCTCCCGGACACGCTGTCCAGAACAGCCCCAAATCTGACTGATTCCCATTTCTATCCACCACCTCTTTTGAATCACAGCTGTCCATCGAGAGTTAACGCCGTTAACTCCCCTGCACCAAAGGGCCATAGGCCCTCCCCTCCATTTCTGAGCACGTCCGATCAACCAACTGTCAGCTGGTCATCCCACCTCAGCCAGAACCGAGCATCAAGCAGAAGGACAGTCCAGTCCTGAACCACTTTTGCGGCTCTGACCTGGGAGAACATCACGCCCCACCCTCCCAGAACCCCAGCATTCCGTGCCCCGACGGAACCACAGGGGGCAGCTCATCAGTGGCTGGACAAAGGACTCCTGGACACCAGAGGCATGCTGGCCGGTCCAAAGGCAGGCCTTTCCTCCTCAACAGCCCCGCAAGACGGCCTCATCAACCTTTGAGCCGAGCTCTGCAGCGGGAAAGCCGCCTAACCTCTCCAGACAAGGGCACCGGCAGCCCAACAGGTCATCCCGTCGTAGCGAGATGCTTTTTCTTCCGGCCTGCGGCGACAGAACCTCGTCGTCCTGGTCGTCAAGCTTCTGCTCCTTAGGCCTCAGCGAAGCGAAGGCCTTTCTCCGAAGCGACATGACAGCGCTTCAACCGCGGGCGGCCTGGGTCCCTCGTGGGAGAGACCTCCTTTCTGGGAGGACACCCAAGACTCCTTGACCTGCAAAGCAGGTCAACAACCGAACCCAACCAGCTCGCTCATCTCATCCAGTGAGCGGAGCAAGCCTTGCGCCTTCGCCGGCCTGCAACGCCTAGAGCTTCCTCACCTACTGGCCTAAGGCCCGGTTTGTCCTGCGAAGCAGGTCAACCACCGAGCGCAGCGAGGTGGCCTATCCAATCGAGCGAGCGCAGCGAGCGCTGTCCCTTCCTAGCCGCGCAGCGCCTAGGACCCCTCGCCCGAAGGGCGAGCTTGACCTGCGAAGCAGGTCAACCACCGAGCGCAGCGAGGTGG
>NZ_JBHWLC010000097.1:0-27502 GCF_042730635.1 Streptomyces sp. NPDC059917 | reverse complement strand
CGCGGGGGCGATCGCCCCCGCGTCCCCGCCCCGTTCCGTTCCGCACGCCACGGGGACCCGCCCCGGGGTCAGCCCGTCGTGACGAACCGCACCGGGGTCCCCGGCCGCGCCTGGGCGGCGCGGTGGAGCGCCGCGGCCGCGACCACCCCCAGCACCGGATAGCCCCCGGTGACCGGATGGTCGGCCAGGAACACTACGGGCAGGCCGTCCGGCGGCACCTGCACCGCCCCCAGGACCATGCCCTCGCTGGGCAGCTCACCGCCGCGGGCGCGCACCAGCGGCGGCCCGCCCTCGGTGCGCAGGCCGATCCGGTTGCCCGCCGAGGAGACCCGGTAGCGCGCGCTCCCCAGGGCGGCGACGGACGCGGCGGTGAACCAGTCGTGCCGGGGGCCGAGCAGCACCGGCAGGACCAGCTCCGTCGGCGGCGCGGGCAGCGGCAGGACGTCCGCCCCCACCACCGGTCCCGCGGGCGCCCCCACGGGCAGGACCGCGCCCGCCGTCAGGACCGGCGGACCCAGGCCTGACAACAGGTCCGTCGAGCGGCTGCCCAGGACCGGGGGCACCGCGAACCCGCCGCGCACGGCCACGTAGCTACGCAGGCCCGCGAGCGCGGGGCCGACCTCCAGCACCGCGCCGGCAGCGAGGCGCACCGGCGCGCTCCAGGCCGCCGGACGACCCGCCGCCCGTACGGCACAGGGCGCGCCCGTGACCGCCACCGTGACCGGCGCCAGGGCGCGCAGCGCGACCCCGTCCAGGGTGGTCTCCAAGGTCGCCGCCCCGGCGGGGTTGCCCAGCAGGCGGTTGGCGAGGGCGTGCGCGGGCGCGTCCAGCGCGCCGGAGCGCGGCACGCCCAGGTGCGCGTACCCGGGTCGGCCGAGGTCCTGCACGGTGGTCAGCGCCCCGGCCCGCACCACTTCGAGGCGCGCGTCCCCGCCGCCGCCCCGCGTCATGCGGCGGCCTCCACGAAACGGACCCGCACGCCGGGCGCGAACAGCGCGGCCGGTTCGCGCGCCGGGTCCCACAGCACCGCGTCCGTGGAACCGATCAGCTGCCAGCCGCCGGGGGAGGAGCGCGGGTACACCCCCGCGTACTCGCCCGCGAGAGCGAGCGAGCCCGCCGGAACGGACGTCCGCGGGCTGGCCCGGCGGGGCGGCCGGAAGCGCTCCGGGAGCCCGGTGAGGTAGCCGAAGCCCGGCGCGAAACCGCAGAAGGCCACCCGGAACTCCGTCCCGCCGACGATCTCCGGCACCCGAGCGGGCGGTACGTCCCACAGCGCGGCCACCTCGGCCAGGTCCGGGCCGTCGTAGCGCACCGCGACCCGCACCAGCGGCCCCTCGGCGGGCGCGAGCGCCGCCAGCCGCCAGGTGCCGATCCGGGCGCCGAGCGCGGCGGGCTCCCGCACCCCGTCCAGCAGCACGGTCCGCGCGGCCGGCACGATCTCCCGCACGCCGCCCAACTCGCCCGCGTCGCGGCGCCGCACCAACTCCGCGTGCAGCGCGGCCACCCCGGCCGCCGAATCCACCTCGCAGAGCAACGCCTCCCGCCCCACCCGCACCACGCGCGGGCGGGTGGGAGCGGCGCCGCCCGAGCCCGTGCCCGTATCCGTGCTCACGCGAAGGGCTCCACGCGGACCCCGGCGCCGCCCAGGGCCTCCCGCACCCGCGCGGCCAGCGCCGCCGCGCCCGGGGTGTCGCCGTGCAGGCACAGCGAGCGGGCCGGGACCGCGACCGGCGACCCGTCCACGGCCGTCACGGCGCCCTCGGTCGCCACCGCCAGGGCCTGTGCCACCACCGCCCCGGCGGACGCCAGTACCGCCCCCGGCCGGTCGCGCGGCACCAGGGTCCCGCCCGGGGCGTACGCGCGGTCGGCGAAGGCCTCCGGGACGGCGACCAGGCCCGCCTCCGCGGCGGCCGCCAGCAGCAGCGAGCCGGGCAGCCCGAGCACCGGCAGCGGCCCGCCGGGACCCGTCGCCAGGCGGACGCCCTCGACCACCGCGGCCGCCTGCGCCGCGTCGTGCACCGTCCGGTTGTAGAGGGCGCCGTGCGGCTTCACGTACGAGACCCGCGACCCCGCGGCCCGCGCGAACACCTCCAGCGCCCCGATCTGGTAGGCCACCTCGGCGGCCAGCTCGGCCGACGGCACCTCCATCGCCCGCCGGCCGAAGCCCGCCAGGTCCCGGTAGGACACCTGCGCCCCGATCCGCACGCCCCGCTCGGCGGCCAGCTCGCAGACCCGCCGCATGATGGACGGGTCCCCGGCGTGGAAGCCGCAGGCCACGTTGGCGCTCGTCACCACCGACAGCAGCGCCTCGTCGTCGGTGAGCGTCCAGCGGCCGAACCCCTCGCCCAGATCGGCGTTGAGGTCGACGACGGGTCCGGCGGCGTCCGGCGCGGATCCGGCGGATGTGATCATGGATGCCATGCGGCGAGCGTAGAACAGCGACGGGTCGGCGGGTGGGCTCCCGGCGGGTGCGGTCCCGGCGGACGATCCGGCCGAACCATGCCGTTTGGGATGTTGTCCGGGTCAGCGCCTAGTCTTTCCGTCGTGACTTTCCCCGCCCCGGCCAAGACCCATCCCTCCCCGGCGCCGGGCCCGGCCGCCGACGAGGGCCTGGCCAGGCGCCTGCGCGCGCTCGCCTGCACCGCGCCGCTGCACGACCTCGACGTGCGCAAGGCCAACCTCGCCGGCGAGTACGGCGGCTACGCCATGGCCGAGGTCGCGCTCGCCGCGATCGACCTGATCACGCTCAACATGGACTTCGACACCGGCGCGGACCACGAGCAGATAGTGGCCAGGCTGCTGCCCCGCGTCGCCGCCCAGGCCCCCGGCCGCCCGGCCACCGAGCACGAGCGGGTGGCCCGCTGGGTCCTGGAGAACCTGATCAACGTCGGCAGCGTCGACCGGGGCTTCCGCGCGATCTACGGCACCTTCGGCCCCGACGGCGTCTACGTCCGCCGGGACTACGACTTCAAGCTCATCGAGGAGGTCCCGGGCTACGGCGGCGCCGTCTACCTGCGCACCACCGACGAGGCCGTCAACGTCCTCGTCGGCGCCCTCGACACCGATGTCACCAGCGCCCAGATCGCCGCCGAGGTGAAGCTGGAGGTGCTCATCAGCCGGGGGCGCCTGGCCGACGCCCAACTCGCCGCCGAGCAGGCCCGCTACCGCACCGTGCAGTACGCCGAGACCCTGCGCCGGACCCTGGACGCCACCCGGCGCAACGTGCGCGCCGTGGACTGGCTCCAGGCCGTCCCGGACATGATCGCCGAGGCGCTGGACCACGTCGCCGACCGCTACCGGCACGAGAACGCGATCCTCACCAACATCCGCAAGGCCCGCGACGAGGCCGAGGAGCCCGAGAACAAGCGGCGCGCCGCCGAACTCGTCGACATCGTCAAGGACTGCATCCGCCGGCACACCCAGCTCCAGTCCCGCCTGCTCGACGCGGGCCCGCTCTTCCGCGCCGAACAGGACCGCCAGGCCTTCGCCGCCCCCGCGCCGCGCTCCGGCATCGACCTGTACGGGCAGCTCGTGGCCCCGCTGCTGCCGCTCCCGGTGTCGCAGGCCTGCCGGGTCACCGACGCCTTCTTCGCCGCCGGGACCGGACTGCGCACCCCCGTCTCGGTCCGGGTCACCGACCTCGTGGAGATCCTGCTCACCCCGCCCGTCGAGCGCGAGCACCTCGGCGTGGAGATGCCGGAGCCGGACCTGATCGCCACCCCCGACGACAGCCGCTTCAGCGAGGAGCAACTGGCCTGCGCCATGCGCCTGCTGGACCTGCCGCACGACGCCCCGCGCCGCCTGTCCGGGCTGCTCGCCGAGGCCCGCCGACAGGATCCGGACCTGCCGTACCTGGTCGCGCTGCTCGCCGTGCACGCCGCGAGCCCGGCGGTCGGCACGGCGTACCGCCAGGGCGAGGAGCGGATGCTCTTCGCCGTGGACGACGGTACGGAACTGGACGACCCGGAGTTCGGCGGCGCCGACCTCATCGTCGGCACGGCCCTCCTCGACGCGGCCGCCATGACCGCCGCCCGCGCGGAAGCCGCATGACCCCGGCCCGCGCGGACCGCCTGGCACCGGCGCTCGCGTCCCCCGGTCCGGCGGCTCCGACGACGCGGCCGGGCCGACCTCACCGCAGGGCGGAAGGACCGCCCGGCCCCCGCCCGACCACCCGCCCCCGCCGGACGACTGCCGGTACCGCCCGCCCCCGCCGGGTGGGCGTCGGTACCGCCCGCCCCCGCCCCGCGAGCGCCCGCACCATCCCCACCCGCACCGCGAGCACCCGCACCGCCCCCGAGGAGACGTACCCGTGAGCGACCACCACGCCGAGCACCCCGCGTGGAGCGAGCCCGACGCGGCACCGGCGTCCGCACCGTCGTCGGCGCCGTCGGCCCACGCCCAGGCCGCCGCCCCCGTCACGCCCGCCGACGCCGCCGACGCGGCCCGGCTCGTCGCCTTCGGGCTCCAGCCCAAGCTGCTGCCCGCCCGCGACGCCGAATACGCCGAGCTGCTGCGCCGCTACCGCGAGGACCCCGCCTTCGGGCGGCTCGCCGACGCCGTCGCCACCGGCCTCGGGCTGGTCGTCCTGGAGGTCTCCACCCGGGCCGGGATGGCCGTCGCCGCGGGCGAGGACTCCGTCTTCGCCGTCCGCATGGGCGACTACGCCCGCCGCGCCACCGCCGACTCCGCGGACCGGTTCCTGCACGGCCTGGCCCACCTCGCCGTCGCCGCCCTCGCCTTCCCCCGCCCCGAGGACCTCGCCGACGACGGCTACATCGGCCGGATCACGGTCAACGGCGTCGACGCCTTCGTCCGCCAGACCTGCCGCCGCCTGGAGGAGCGCGCCGAGGAGCACGGGGAGAACACCGACCCGGCCACCGACGCCCCCGGCCTGGAGGCCGCCTGGCGGGTCTACGCCCGGCGCAGCGCCACCGGAGCCACCAAGGACGCCCGCCGCCTCGCCGGCTCCACCACCGGCATCGTCGGCAAGGCCGCCGCCTTCCTCACCGATTCCGGATTCCTCCAGCGCACCGGGGACGACGCCGGGGGCACCTACCGGACCACCCCGCGCTACCAACTCCAGGTCCGCGACATGGCCGGCAGCGCCGCGATGGCCGAACTGCTCGACCTCGGCGTGGTCGCCGTCAGCGACGGCTCCGCCACCCTGCTGCCGCCCCCCGAGGGCGACGACCTCGAACTCGCCGCCGACGCGGGCCTCCCCTTCCACACCTGAGCCCCGCCCGGCCGCCCCCGCCGCGCCCACCCCGCCACCTGCCCCCGTACCGAGCCCCACGAGAGTCCGCCATGTACGAGCTGTCCCGGATCCGCCTCTACTCCATCGGACCCGCCGGTGCGCGCTACGCCGACACCGTGCTCGACCTGCGCGGAGTCGGCGAGCCGGTGCCCCACCCGGCGCCCACCCAGGCGGAGTTCTTCGCGGAGGAGCCGACGGGCCCGCCGCGGCGCCCCGCGCCCGCCGGGGTGCTGTTCCTGGAGAACGGCGGCGGCAAGTCCGTCCTGCTCAAGCTGATCTTCTCGGTGATGCTGCCCGGGCACCGCAACACCCTCGGCGGCGCCAGCTCCGGCGTCCTGCGCAAGTTCCTGCTCGCCGACGACTGCGGACACGTCGCCCTGGAGTGGCAGCACACCCGCACCGGCGAGTGCGTGGTCGTCGGCAAGGTCAGCGAATGGCGCGGGCGCCAGGTGTCGAACGACCCGCGCAAGTTCGCCGAGGCCTGGTACTCCTTCCGCCCCGGCCCCGGCCTGAGCCTGGACAACCTCCCGGTCGCCGAATCGACCGCCGTGCGCCCCGCCGTCGAAGGCGTCTCGGGCGCACAGGGCCGACGCCGCACCATGAAGGGCTTCCGCGACGCGATCACGGAAGCGGGCAAGGCGTACCCGCACCTGGAGGTCTCCTGGGAGGAGATCCACGACCGCTGGAACGAACACCTCACCGACCTCGGCCTCGACCCCGAACTCTTCCGCTACCAGCGCGAGATGAACGCCGACGAGGGCGAGGCCGCCGGCCTCTTCGCGGTCAAGAAGGACTCCGACTTCACCGACCTGCTGCTGCGCGCCGTCACCGACACCCGGGACACGGACGGCCTCGCCGACCTCGTCCACGGTTTCGGCAACAAGCTCGGCCGCCGCGCCGAGCTCATGGCCGAACGGGACTTCACCGCGGGCTCGGTGGACCTCCTCGGCCGGATCGTGGACGCCGCCGTCGCGCGCGCCCGCGCCCGTGACGCGCACGCGGGCGCCGAACGCCGCACCCGCACCCTGGCCCGACGGCTGTCCGCCCGCGCCACCGAGGAGCGCGGCCGCGCCGCCGACCTCGCCCAGCGGGTCACCGACGCCGCCCACCAGGTCACCGCCGCCGAAGCCGCCCGCGACCGCAGCGCCGCCGTCTCCGCCGAACTCGCCTACCGGCACGCCTCGCTGGCGCTCGCCGTCGCCGACAAGGCCGCCACCGCCCAGCGCCGCGAGCTCCTCGAAGCCCGCACCCTGCACTCCGCCTGGCAGGCCGCCGAGTCCGTGCTGCGCCACCGCGCCGCCGCCGACCGCTCCGCGCGCGTCGCCGCCGCCATCCTCGAAGCCGAACGGGACGCCGCCCCGGCCCTCGCCGCCCGCGCCACCGCCGCCGCCGCGCTCGTCCGGGCCCTGCACACGGCCGCCGAAGCGGGCGAGGAGGTCGCCAACGAGGGCGAGGAACGCTCCGCCGTGCTCCAGGAGGTGGGCGAGGGCGCCCACCGCGACGCGACCGCCGCCGCCACCGCCGCCCAGCGCGCCCGCAGCGAGGCCGAGCACCTGCGCGCCCGGCTCGGCGAGGTCGAGCAGGAGACCGCCGAAGCCGTCCGGGCGGGCTGGCTCGACGACTCCGCCCCCGACGCCGACCCGGCCCGCGCCGCCCTCGCCGCCAGCGACGCGGAGAAGAGCGCCGTGGCCGCCTGGGACGAGGCCCGCGAGGCGGCCCGCGCCGCCGCCGACACCGCCCGCGAGGCGGCCTCGGCGCAGTCCCGCGCCGAACTGACCGCCGCCCGGGCCGCCGACGCGGCCGACGCCGCCGAGGCCGCCCACGACGCGGAGCACCGCGCCGCCGCCTCCCTCGGCGCCGCCCCGCGCCTGGCCGACCTCCTGGGCCTGCCCGCGGGCACCGGATCCGCCCCGGAGGCCGCCGACCCCGCTCCCGGCCTCACCCCCGAGGAGCTGGACCGCGGCGCCGACGCACTGCGCGAGCTCCTCGACACGGGCGTGGCCACCGCCGAACGCCAGCTCTTCGACCTGCGCACCGCCGCCGCCGACGACGCCCGCATCCTGGGCGCCCTCGGCGACGGCGGGCTGCTGCCGCCCGGCCCCGACGTCCTGGCCACCGTCGAGTACCTCGGCGAACACGGCATCCCGGCCCTGCCCGGCTGGCGCTACCTCGCCCAGGCCGTGGACCCGGCCGACCACGCGGCCGTCCTCGCCGCCCGCCCGGAACTCGTCGACGGCGTGGTCATCACCGACCCCGACACCCACAGCCGGGCCCGCGAGGTGCTCTCCGCCGCGGCCCTGCTGCCCCGCTCCGCCGTCGCCGTCGGCACCGCCGCCGCCCTGCTGGCCCCGGTACCGCCCGCCGGGCCCGAATCCGACACCGGCGTGTTCCTCGTACCGCCGAACCCGGCCATGCACGACGAGCACGCCGCCGACGAGGAGCGCCGGGCCCTGCGCACCCGCGCCACCGCCCGCGACACCGAGATCCGCGAGCTGGCCGCCCGGCTCGGCGCGGACCGCGCGCTCGCCGCCCGGCTCGCCTCCTGGCGCACCGGCTGCCCGCCGGGCCGCCTCGCCGAGCTGGCCGGACAGGCCGCCGCCGCCCGGTCGTTCGCCCAGGAGGCCGAGGCGGAACTCGCCGAGGCCCGCACGGACCGCGCCGAGGCAGACGAGAGCGCCGCGGACGCCGCCCGGGTCCGGGAGGAGCGGGGGGACACCGCCCAGCGCGCCCGCCGCGCCGCCGACGCCCTCGCCGGGCTCGCCTTCCGGCTGCGCGAACGGGCCGGTTGGCAGGTCCGGCTGCGCGAACTCGCCGACGAGGCGGCCGAGTCCGAAGCCCGCGCCGAGTCCTGCCTGGAACGCGCCCGCTCCGCCGACGAGGACCGGCGCGCCGCCCAGCGCGCCGCCGACGACGCCCGCCGCACCGCCCGCGCGCTGCGCGCCGAGCGCGCCGAGATCGCCGGGGCCCCCGAGCACCTCCCCGAGGACGAGCAGGCGGCCAGGATGCCGCTGCCGGACCTGCGCGAGGCCTACCGGGCCGCCTCGCGGCTGTACGAGAAGGTCGGCGTCGGCGCCGACCTGCGCGCCGAACAGGCCCGCGCCGAGAGCGACGAGAGCGCCGCACTCGCCGACATCGACCGCCTCACCAACAAGGTCCGCACCCGCGCCGCCCAGCTCCTCGAAGGCACCGACGGCTCCGACGGCCCCTCCCGCCAGGCGGCCGCCGCCCGCGCGGAATCGCTCGTCCAGATGCTGGAGTCCCGCGCCTCCACCGCCAGCGAGCAGCTCGGTCGACTGCGCGGCGAGGCCGAACGGCACGCCCCCGCCGAGGGGACCGTGCACGCGGACCTCCCCGAGGAGCTCGTCCCCGACGACGTCGAGCGCGCCCAGGCCCTGCTGCGCACCGCCACCGCGCAGCTCGCCGCCCACAGCTCCGCCGTCGAGGGGGCCAGGGCCGCCCACGCCGACCTGCTGCGCTCGCACCGCGCGGCCGAGGACGGCGCGGGCGGCTTCGACGAGACCGCCGCCCTGCTGCGGGACCTGATGCGCGACCCGAGCCCGCAGGAGGACGCCGACGAGCAGGGCTCCGGCGCCTTCCCCGGGAGCCTGGAGGAGGCCCGGCAGAGCGCCGCGGAGGCCCGCCGCTCCCTGCGCGGCTTCGCGGGCGACCTCTCGGCCGCCGAAGCCGCGGTCCGCGAGGCGAGCGACGTCCTGGTGCGGCACGCCAACGCCACCCGCTACGAGGCCGTACGGACCCCCGCGCGCCAGCAGATCCGCGAACTCCCGGCCGCTTCGCTGCCCGAGCACGCGGCCTCCTGGGCCACGGCCTTCGCCCCGCGCCTGCGCGTCCTGACGGACGAACTGGAGCAGCTCGAACGCAACCGTGACAGCATCGTCGACCGGCTGCGCGGGCTGGTCGAATCCGCCCTGGCCACCCTGCGCTCGGCCCAGCGGCTCTCCCAGCTCCCCGAGGGACTGGGGGAGTGGTCGGGCCAGGAGTTCCTGCGCATCCGCTTCGAGGAGCCCGACCAGGCCACCCTCGCGGAACGCCTCGGCGAGGTCATCGACGAGGCCACCCGCGCGGCGGTGAAGAAGAACAGCGCCGCGTCCTTCGGCGAGGGCCGCCGCGACGGCATGTCCCTGCTGCTGCGCGGGGTGCAGGCCGCGCTCGAACCCAAGGGCATCGCGGTGGAGATCCTCAAGCCCGACGCCGTGCTGCGCGCCGAGCGCGTGCCGGTCGGCCAGATGGGCGACGTCTTCTCCGGTGGCCAGCTGCTCACCGCCGCGATCGCGCTCTACTGCACGATGGCGGCCCTGCGCAGCAACGACCGCGGCCGGGACAAGCAGCGCCACGCCGGCACCTTGTTCCTCGACAACCCCATCGGCCGCGCGAACGCGACGTACCTGCTGGAACTCCAGCGGGCGGTCTCGGACGCCCTCGGAGTCCAGCTGCTGTACACGACGGGCCTGTTCGACACCACGGCCCTGGCGGAGTTCCCGCTGGTCATCCGGCTGCGCAACGACGCGGACCTGCGGGCCGGGCTGAAGTACATCAGCGTCGAGGAACACCTGCGCCCCGGTCTGCCCCAGCAGCGCCCGGAGGGCGAGGCGATCCACGGCGAGATCACGGCGACCCGGATGTTCCGCCGCGGCTGACCCCGACCCCGGTCCGGACCCGTACCGACGGGTCCGGACCGACGGTCAGGGCGCGGCGCCCGTCAGCGCATGCCGCCCGAGGCGACCGGTATGTGCCCGGACCGGGCCGCGCGTCGGGCGCGCCGCCTGTCCCGGCGCAGCTCCCGCGCCGTACTGCTCGGCACCGACAGCACGCCGTACCGCTGGTTCCAGGTCTGCCGGGTGATCCAGACGTCCAGCACCCCCCAGGTGGCCACCACGGTCCCGGCTATCGCGCCGAGCGCCATCGGGAAGGCCAGCCAGGACCCCGCCACGGCCAGCAGGAACGCGACCGTGGCCTGCGTCAGCACCACGGAGACGATCAACACCGCCCGCACGGCGGCCGTGCGCACCGGATCGGGCATCCTGCGCCGCCGCGCCACCTCCTCCACCCACAGGGGGCGGCCCCGGCCGACCGCCGCGCTCCCTCGCCGACCCGGCCGGTCCTCGTTCTCGTACACACCACTGCCCATGCTCCGCTACTCCCCACCAGACGGCTCCCCATGCCGCCTCGAACAGATAGACGCTCGAAGGAGGGCGGAGATTCCCGGATCGGTACGATTTCACTGGCCGCCCCGTCGCCCACCCTCCCCGGAAGAAAGAATTCCAGCCATCCCTGTGGAGACGGGAACTGACGCACCACCAGGTGTCATGTGCCACATATCGGGCCGCTCCCGACCGGAACTATCGGACAACTCGTGATCTTCGCCCGGCAGTCCGGCCGAAAACGTCCGGACACGCCTTCGAGGCCGCCCCTCGGCAGTAGTAGGCTCACGCCGTTTAATTGACGGAACACCGACCCCCGACAGCGGGGTTGAGCTGGGGGAGGCTGGGGAGGCCATGCGCTTTCGCGGGAAATCCATCCGCCGGAAGATCGTGGCGTTGCTCCTCGTGCCGCTCGTCTCCCTCACCGCCCTCTGGGGCTTCTCGACCGTCATCACCGGCCGACAGGCGGTCGAACTGCTCGACGTCGCCTACGTGATCGACAAGGTCGGCTACCCCATCGAGGACGTCGTCCGGGTCCTCCAGAAGGAACGCCGCCAGACCCTCGTGGTCCTCGGCGACCCGCGCTCGGCCGCAGCCACCGCCGAACTCGCCCAGCGCCGCGCCGCCACCGACGCCATGGTCGCGGACATCACCCGCAACGCCACCGACCCCGAGGTCGTCGAGGAGCTCAGCCCCGCCGCCGCCCAGCGGCTGCGCTCGATCCTCGACGCCTTCCGCGGCATCGGCGCCCTGCGCCACTCCGTCGACCAGACCACTCTCGACCCGGCCCAGGCGCTGGAGCTCTACAGCCGCCTCGTCGACCCCTGCTACGACTTCCTCGTCAACCTCCACGCCCTGGAGAACGTGGAGATGGACAAGGAGGGACGGGCCCTGGTCGGCATCACCCGGGCCCGCGAGACGCTCTCCCGCGAGGACGCGGTCGTCGCCGCGGCGCTGGCCGCGCGCAACGTCAGCGCCAAGGACGCCCGCGCCGTCTCCGACCTCATGGCCAACCGCACCCTGCTCTACGACGTCAACCTCGCGATCCTCCCGGCCGACGACCGCGAGCGCTTCGAGCAGTACTGGAGCGGTCCCGACAGCAAGCCCCTGCGCGACGCCGAGGAACGACTGGTCACGACGGGGGCGTCCAAGAACCCGCGGATCACCGCCGCCCAGTGGGACGAGGCCGCGGGCAAGGTCCTCGGCGACCTCGCCACCATGGGCACCGACGCCGGCAACCGCTACCAGAAGCGCGTCCAGCCCGTGGCGATGGACGTCCTGGTCAAGGCCGCCGTCGCGGGCGTGCTCGGCTTCGTCGCCCTGATCGTCTCCCTGGTGCTGTCCGTGCGCATCGGCCGCGACCTGATCCGCGACCTCTCGCGGCTGCGCAAGGAGGCCCACGAGGTCTCCGGCGTGCGGCTGCCCGGCGTGATGCGCCGCCTCGCCGCGGGCGAACACGTGGACGTGGACACCGAAGCCCCCCGCCTGGAGTACGAGAAGGACGAGGTCGGCCAGGTCGGCATGGCCCTCAACTCGCTCCAGCGCGCGGCCGTCGAGGCCGCCGTCAAACAGGCCGAGCTGCGCCGCGGGGTCTCCGAGGTGTTCGTCAACCTCGCCCGCCGCAACCAGGTCCTGCTGCACCGCCAGCTCACCCTGCTCGACACCATGGAGCGCCGCACCGAGGACTCCGAGGAGCTGGCCGACCTCTTCCGCCTCGACCACATGACCACCCGCATGCGCCGTCACGCCGAGGGCCTGGTGATCCTCTCCGGCGCCGCGCCCTCCCGCCAGTGGCGCAAGCCCGTCCAGCTGATGGACGTCGTGCGCGCCGCCGTCGCCGAGGTCGAGGACTACGAGCGGATCGAGGTCCGACGGCTCCAGCGGCTCGGCATCACCGGCCCCGCCGTCGCGGACGTCACCCACCTCATCGCCGAACTCCTGGAGAACGCCACGGTGTTCTCGCCCCCGCACACCGCGGTCCAGGTGTACGGCGAGCGCGTGGCCAACGGCTTCACCCTGGAGATCCACGACCGCGGCCTCGGCATGCACCCGGACGCCCTGCTCGACGCGAACCTCCGGCTCGCCGAGACGCCCGAGTTCGAGCTGTCCGACACCGACCGCCTCGGCCTCTTCGTCGTCAGCCGCCTCGCCCGGCGCCACGGCGTCAAGGTCTCCCTCCAGCCCAGCCCGTACGGCGGCACGACGGCTATCGTGTTCCTCCCGGTGGACCTGCTCACCGAGGCCCCCGAGACCAACGGCGGCGGCCTGCGCCTGGAGGGCGCGGACCGCGCCGCGGTCGGCCGCGCCCCCGCACCGCGCCCCCAGGGCATCGGCCCGGGCACCGGAGCCGGCCTCGGCAGCGGAAACGGTACGCCGCCCAAGCGCCCGGTGTCCGCCGCCCTCCTGGACGGCCCGGTCGAGCTGGAGGCGCCCCTCGACGTCCACGGCCTGGACGAGCTGACCGGCACCACCGGCCTCCCCGGCCTCCCCGGCATCCCGGGCAGCGGCCGCGGCCACGGCATCGGCCAGGGCCACGGCCACGCAGGCGCCAACGGCCGTGGCAAGGGGCCCGGCAAGGGCAAGGGCAGCACCGGCGCCAACGGAACCGGAGCGGCCACCGGCGGCCCCGGCGCCGCCCACCCGGCCATGGCCACCCTGGACGACGAGACCCCGCCGGGCGGCACCCCGCGCAGCACCCTGCTCGGCCTGCGCCCGACCGACCGCGACCCCGGCCGCCAGCAGGCCCCCACCGGCCCCGTCCGGCTGGAGGGCGCCGGCCACCTGGACGCCGCCCTGCGCCCCGCGTCCGGCGCCGTACCGCTCCCGCGCCGCCACCGCGCCCCCACCCTGGTCGCCGAACACGGCCGCCGGGTGGACGGCGCGCGCACGGACGGTCCCCGGGCCGCCGCGGTCCCGCCGCCCACGGCCGCCGCCGAGCCCGCACCCGCACCGGACCCCGGGCCCCGCGCGGGCGGCTCCGCGCCGACCGCCGCGCCCGCGCCGACCGGCCCCGGCGGCCTGCCCCGCCGGGTCCGCCAGGCCAGCCTCGCGCCGCAGCTGAAGAACGCCCCGGCCGCCCCGCCCGCCGACGCCACCGCCGACCCGGTCGCCGACCGCGACGCGGAGACCGTACGCATCCGCATGTCCGCACTCCAGCGCGGCTGGACCGCAGCCCGTGACGAGCACGCAGAGCAGTCCGCGAGCGAGGCGGACGGCGCTGCCGGGACCCGTACCGAGCACGAGAACGAGGGGGACGGTCGATGACCGCACCGCAGACCACAGGCAACGACTCCCGGGGCCGCGGCCCCGGCCAGCTCAACTGGCTGCTCGACGAACTGGTCGACCGGGTGGCCAGCATCCGCAAGGCGGTCGTCCTCTCCGGCGACGGCCTGCCCACCGGCACCTCCAAGGACCTGACCCGCGAGGACAGCGAGCACCTGGCCGCCGTCGCCTCCGGTTTCCACAGCCTCGCCAAGGGCGTCGGCCGGCACTTCGAGTCCGGCCAGGTGCGCCAGACCGTGGTGGAGCTGGACGAGGCGTTCCTGTTCGTGATGGCCGCGGGCGACGGCAGCTGCCTCGCCGTGCTCTCCGACGCCGATTCGGACGTCGGGCAGGTCGCGTACGAGATGACCCTGATGGTCAAGCGCGTGGGCGTCCACCTGGCGACCGCACCGCGCACCGGGCTGCCAGCCGGAGGGTGAGCCGGACGGCATGAGGGAACCAGGCCACGAACCCGACCACCGCGCGCCCGCGTTCGACGCCGAGCCCGCTCACCCCGCCCATCCCGCCCACCAGGCCGCCTGGTTCGACGCCGACGCGGGCCCCGTGGTCCGTCCGTACGCGATGACGCGCGGCCGGACGCGCCACGCGGGCCAGCACCGGCTCGACCTGATCGCCCTCGTCGTCGCCGAAGCGGCGGCCGACGATCCGGTCTGGGACATGACCTTGTCCCCCGAACACGCCCACATCCTCGGGCTCTGCAAGGAACGGCCCCAGTCGGTGGCCGAACTCGCGGCCGACCTCGACCTCGCGGTCGGCGTCGTCCGCGTCCTGATCGGCGACCTCGTCGACGACGAACTGGTCCACGTGACCCGGCCGGTACCGCCCGCGGAACTTCCGGACGAGTCCATTCTGCGTGAGGTGATAGATGGCCTTCGGGCGCTCTAGCCGCACCGGTGCCATGCACGCGGTGTCGCCGGTCGAACCGCTGACCCTGAAGATCCTGGTCGCGGGCGGCTTCGGGGTGGGCAAGACCACCCTGGTCAGCGCGGTCAGCGAGATCCGCCCGCTGCGCACCGAGGAGGTGCTCTCCGAGCCGGGCCGTAGCGTGGACGACCTCGGGGGAGTGGAGGGCAAGAGCACCACCACCGTCGCCATGGACTTCGGCCGGATCACCCTGCGCGACGACCTGGTCCTCTACCTGTTCGGCACGCCCGGCCAGGACCGCTTCTGGTTCCTGTGGGACGAGCTGGCCACGGGCGCCCTGGGCGCGGTGGTCCTCGCCGACACCCGCCGGCTCGCGGACTGCTTCGCGGCCGTCGACTACTTCGAGCGGCGCGAGCTGCCCTTCGTGGTCGCGGTCAACTGCTTCGACGGGGCCGACCGGCACCCGGTGGTCACCGTACGGGAGGCGCTCGACCTCGACCCCGAGGTGCCGGTGCTGATCTGCGACGCGCGCGACCGGGAATCGGTCAAGGACGTGCTGGTCGGGGTGGTGGAACACGCGATGTCCCTGGCCCGCGCCCGCCGCAGCCCGACCCGGACCTGACGCGGGAGCCCGGGGGAGTCCGGCCGCCGGGGCCCCGCATGGAGGCGGCCCGTACCCCCGCCGACTGGGGTACGGACCGCGGCTCTCATGGGGGGTCCGCCGGGCGGACCCGCTCGGGGCCCGCGACCGTGCAGGAAGTGTGAACCCGCCACCCTGGGGCGTCAAGCGTTCGCGCAACAGCCCCAGTTCACGGCCCGCCGCGCCGCCCGCCCCCGCCGCCTCACCGCACGGCGACCACCGCCGAGCCGTGCCCGAAGAGCCCCTGGTTGGCGGTGATCCCGGCCCGCGCCCCCGGAACCTGGCGCTCCCCGGCCGTACCGCGCAGCTGCCAGGTCAACTCGCAGACCTGGGCGATCGCCTGGGCCGGCACCGCCTCCCCGAAGGAGGCCAGCCCGCCGCTCGGATTCACCGGCACCCGCCCGCCGAGCGCGGTGGCGCCCTCCCGGACCAGCTTCGCCCCCTCGCCCTCCCCGCACAGGCCGATGTCCTCGTACCACTCCAACTCCAGCGCCGTGGACAGGTCGTAGACCTCCGCGAGCGAGAGGTCGTCGGGGCCGAGCCCCGCCTCCTCGTAGGCCGCCCGCGCGATCGAGGACCGGAACGACCCCGCGTCCGCCGCCGCGGTGGTCCCCGCCGCGGAATCGGTGGCGATGTCGGGCAGGTCGAGCACCGTGCGCGGATACGTCGGCGTCACCGTCGACACCGCCCTGATCCGCACCGGATCGCCGACCCCGCGCGCCCGCGCGAAGTCCATGCTGCTCAGCACCAGCGCCGCGCCCCCGTCGGAGGTCGCGCAGATGTCCAGCAGCCGCAGCGGATCGGCCACGACCGCGGAGGCGGCGACCTCCTCCGGGGTGACGGCCTTGCGGTAGCGGGCGTTCGGATTGAGCAGCCCGGCCGCCGCGTTCTTCACCTTGACCAGCGCGAAGTCCTCGCCGGTGTCCCCGTAGAGGGCCATCCGCCGACGCGCGTACAGGGCGAAGTACGCCGGGTTGGTCGCCCCCAGCACCCGGAAGCGCAGCCAGTCCGGATCGTCCGGCCGGTCCCCACCGGCCGGGGCGAAGAAGCCCTTGGGCGCCGCGTCCGCCCCCACCACGAGCACCACGTCGGCCAGCCCCGCCAGGATCTGCGCCCGGGCCGCCCCGATCGCCTGCGCCCCGGAAGCGCACGCCGCGTACACGCTGGTGACCCGCGCGCCCTGCCAGCCGAGCGCCCGCGCGAAGGTCGCCCCGGCCACGTACCCGGGATACCCCGAGCGCACGGTGTCGGCGCCGACGATCGATCCGACGTCGCTCCAGTCGAGACCGGCGTCGGCGAGCGCGGCGCGGGCCGCGATCCGCCCGTACTCGACGAAGCTGCGCCCCCACTTGCCCCACGGGTGCATCCCGGCCCCCAGGACCGCCACGTCACCGCCGCTCATGCCCGCACCCCTTCGTCGCCGTTCGCCGGCACCGGCCGGAAGTGCCAGGTCGTCCAGGTGGTCCCGGTGTCCGCGTCCTCGTTCAGCACCCCCGGCACCACCTCGACTGTCATGCCCACGGCCAGATCGGCCACCGTCACCCCGGGCGCGGCCTGCCCGAGCACGACCATCCGCTCGGCCTCCAGCTCCACCGCCACCAGCGTGTACGGGGTCCAGGGCCGGTCCGGGTCGGACACGTAGGGGGCGGGCGGCCGGTAGCGCCCGTCGGTGTAGGACCAGACCCGGCCGCGACGGGAGAGCGGCACCTCGGCCAGCTCGCCGCCGCCCGCGCAGCCGGGATTGCGGCAGAAGGCGTCCTCCCGGGGGAAGTAGACGGCGGAGCAGGCGGAGCACCGGGTCCCGAGCAGCCGGAAGTCCGCCCCGGCCCCCGTGCCCGCTCCCGTACCGGTGTCGGTGAACCACCCGTTCACGACGGGCGTGCGTGTCCGTTCCAAGACCCCTCCTGACAGCGACCCCTGAATCTGACTGACCGTCAGGAGTGTGTCACGAGGGGCCCGTCCGGGTCACCGGTTGTCGGCCAGCCACTTCGCGGCGGTCTCCGCCAGCTCGGCGTCCCGCCCGGCCAGCATCATCCGGATCATCTGGACGTCCCCGCGCAGCGACCACGCCGGATGCCCGAAGGTCGCCGGATTGTTCTTCTCGATCAGGAAGTGGGCGGGCCACGCGGTCCCGTACCCGATCAGCGGCAGGGCGGCCAGATAGCGCGCCCGGCCCCGCCCGAGACCGTAGACGGTCAGGGCGAGGCCGGTGAGCGTGCCGCCGAGGTGCAGCCAGCGGGTCGCGGCCCGCGCGTGCATGGCGACGTAGTAGGGCCAGAATTCCTCGTACGAAGCGAACGTCATGCGGCGACGCTACTCAGCCCACCGCCGAGCCGACAGAGACAGGGAAGTCGAAGTACGCGTCGGGGAATTCCTCCGGCCGGAAGGTGAAGTGCCACCACTCCTCGGGCAGGTTCACGAACCCCTGCTCCCCGAGCACGTGCCGGAGCAACCGCCGGTTCTCCCGCGCCGCCCCGGTCACCTGCGGGCTGTCCGTGTGCGACAGCGGATCGAAGAAGTCGAAGGGCGTACCGAAATCCACCGGAGCCCCCAGCGGCAGCCGCACCAGACCCACGTCGACCGTACTGGCCCGACTGTGCCCGGACCGCGCCGCGATGTAGCCCTCCGGGATCAGCCGGTCCTTCGCCACCCGCGGGTAGTACGCCGCCTTCGTCCGCTGGTCCGCCGCGTCCCCGGCCCACCGGACGAACCGGTCCACCGCACGCTGCGGCCGGTAGCAGTCGTACACCGTCAGCGCGTACCCGCGCACCAGCGCCGCGCGCTGCGCCCGGGCCAGCGCCTCGGCGGCGGGCCGGGCGAGCAGGCACACGGGCTCCTCGTACCCGTCGACCACCGCGCCCGTGAAGTTGTCCGCCCCCGCGTAGCGCATCTCCTGCCGGACCGTCGGATCCACGGCGGCGAGCAGGACGATCCCCTCCGGTACGGGCGGGCGCGCGGCCCCGGGAACCGGTACCGCGAGCGAGGCGAGCATGGAGGCAACGGCCAGCGTTCTCATACCCCTTCGTCTACCATCGCGGGATGCCCGCGCCGCTGATGAACTCGCACTGTTCCGCCTGCGGATCTCCGTATCCCACCACCGACTGGCCCCGGACCTGCGCCGCCTGCGGAGCCACCGCCTACCGCAACCCCACCCCCGTCGCGGTGGCCCTGCTCCCCGTCGAGGACGACGAGGGCGGCGGCCTCGTGGTCATCACCCGCACGATCGAACCGGCCCTGGGCGGCGTCGCCCTGCCCGGCGGCTTCATCGACCACGGCGAGGACTGGCGCGCCGCGGTGGTCCGCGAACTGCGCGAGGAGACCGGCATCCACGCCCCCGCCGCGGACGTGGCCCTCGCCGACGTCCACAGCTCCCCGGCGGGCCACCTGCTGATCTTCGGCCTCCTGCCCGCCCGCCCGACCGCCACCCTGCCCCCGCCCGCCCCCACGAACGAGACCACGGGCTGGCACGTCCTGCGCACCCCCACCGAACTGGCCTTCCCCCTCCACACCCAAGCAGCCACCACCTGGTTCACCACCCGTCGCACCTGACCCCCAGCGGCGCAGATCCAGCCCGGCCGGGGACGAAACCCAGCCCCCGAGGCAAACCCAGCCCCGCCGAGGACAAATCCAGCCCCGCCCAAGACAATCCCCCCACCGGCGCAGATCCAGCCCCGCCGGCGTTTGAGGCGCGGGGTCCGGGGCGGAGCCCCGATCGTGAACCCGCACCCGCCCCGCACCCCCGCACCCCGCCCCCACACCCCCCCTCAGAGCCCCCGCACACTCACCCCCGCGACACGCTCGCCCGCCTCCGTCTCCACCACCACCTCCCCCCCGGCCCACCGCGAGGTGTACCGCTCCAAGGGCGCCGCCCCGAAGCCCGGCCCCGGATCCCGGACCACCAGCCCGCCGCCCGTGCGCCCGCGCGCCGGCGCCCACACCTCCAGCCCGACCCCACCCCCGGCACCCTCCGCCACCCGCACCGGAAGCACCGACCCCGCCCGCGCCAGTACCGGGATCCGCCCCAGCGGCGCGTCCAACAGGACCTGGCCCGGACCCTCGTACGCCACCCCCGTCACCGTGTCGTACCAGCGCCCCCGCGGCAGCCGGACCGCCCGCCGGTCCGCCCCGCACTCCAGCACCGGCGCCACCAGCAGCGCGTCCCCCAGCAGGAAGGCGTCCTCGCAGTCCCGCAGCCCCCGCTCCTCCGGCGTCCCCCACCACACCGGCCGCACGTACGGCGCCCCCGTCCGCCGCGCCAGGTGCGCCAGGGTGACGAAGTACGGCCGCAGCCGCTCCCGCTCGGCCAGCACCGCCCGGGCGTGCTCCTCCACCTCGGCCCCGAACTCCCACGGCTCCCGCCGCCCCGCCCAGATCGCCGCGTGCGTGCGGAACAGCGGCAGGTACGCGCCGAGCTGCAACCACCGCAGGTACAGCTCCGGCGACGGCGAACCCCCGAACCCCCCGACGTCCGGCCCCGAGTACGGCACCCCGCACAGCCCCAGCCCCAGCACCAGCGCCAACGAGGCCCGCAGCCCCGGCCAGCTCGTCTCCACGTCACCGGACCACGTGCCGCCGTACCGCTGCATCCCGGCCCACCCCGACCGGGAGAACAGGAAGGGCCGTTCCCGCGGCCGCAGCCGCACCAACCCCTCGTACCCGGCCCGCGCCATCCCGAGCGCGTACACGTTGTGCGCGGCCCGGTGGTCCCCGCCGGCCCCCTCCAGCGCGTGCCGAGCGGACCGCGGCAGCGTCGCGTCCCCGAAGGGGGCGAAGGACACCGGCTCGTTCATGTCGTGCCAGACACCCGCGAAGCCGTTCGCGAGCCGCTCCTCGTACAGCCCGCCCCACCACAGCCGCACCGCCGGATCGGTGAAGTCCGGATACGCGCAGCTCCCCGGCCACACCTCGCCGCGCACCTCCCGCCCGCCCGCGTCCCGTACGAACGCCCCCGCGTCCCCCACCGCGCCGCCGGCCTCGTACACCCCCTCGCCCGGGGCCGCCCGCACCGCCGGGTCCACGATCGACACCAGCCGCACCCCGCCCCCCGGCAGCTCCCGCAACTCCCGCGCCAGGCCCGGCAGATCGGGGAACCGCCGCCGGTCCACGGTGAACACCCGGTGCCCGTCGTAGTGGTCGATGTCCAGGTGTACGGCCGCCAGCGCGATCCCCCGCGACACGTACCCGTGCACCACGCGGCGCACCTCCGCCGCGCTCCCGAACCCCCACCGCGCGTGCTGGTAGCCCAGCGCCCACTCCGGCGGTACCGCGGCGGCCCCCGTCAGCCCCGACCACCCCTGCAACACCCGGGCCGGTGTCCCCACCAGCACCCAGCAACGCAACGGCCCGCCGTCCATGCGCAGTTCGCTCACCCCCGGCCGGTCCGGACCCGACCCGGCGCCCTCCTCGCCCTCGCGCAGCGACACCCGCCCGTCCCAGCTGTCGTCGTAGAACACCAGGTGCGTCCCCGCGTCGGCGACGACCAGCTGCACCGGCATCGTGATGTACAGCGGATCGTCACCCGGCCCGAAACCGCCCCGCGGATCGGTGTTCCAGAGCCGGTAGACCCCGTCCCGCAGCCGGGGCCCCGAGGCCCGGCCGCCCAACCCGAAGAACCGCGCGTCGGCCGGCACCTCGGACCGCACCAGCCACCGCGCCCCCGCGCCGCCAGCCGAGCCGCCGCCCGCCCCCGCGTCGGCCCCGGGCACCGGTCGGACCGGCTCCCACCAGCGCGGCGGCCGCTCCCGCCGGAGCACCGCACCGCCCGGCGTGCGCACCTCGACCTGCCCGTTGCGGGACACCGCCACCGTCACCCGCTCCGACACGACCCGCCAGCCACCCCCGGTGTCCGGCTCCAGCACCGCCCGCGGATCCGGCTCCGGCCCGCCGCCCAACACCGCGCACGAGGGCGACGGTCCCGCCCCGTCCCAGCCCCAGAACACCGCACCCCCCTGCGTCACCCGGACCAGCAGCTCCGAGCGCGCGAACCGCAGCACCCCGCCGCCCGGCCGGGGCTCCGCAGCGATCAACGACCCCGGCACCCGCGCCCGCTCCGCGCCCCGGCGCGGGAGCCCCACCGCGTCCGCGCGCCGGTGGCGCCAGGCCGAGCGCCAGGCGCGCCGCCCGCGCGCCGTACCGATGTCCTTGACCGCACGCACCAGATCACGACCGTTCATGCCGCGCACTCTGCCACCGGCCCCGGGCCGAGCGGGCTGCGTTCAGCTGCCGTTCACCCTCGAACCGATCACACGCCGTGGCCGCCGACGGCTCTGGTGCGGATGTCGATCACGTGGCATGGTCCCTGTGAGCCGCCGCGCGCACACCCCCGCGCGATGGCACCGTACGCACACGGGCGCAACCACACGCGCCACCCACGCACGAGCCCGAGCACACGCACACGAAGCGCGCGCCGCAGACCGACCGGGAGCCGACCCATGACTTCAGCCACTTCGCCGGAACCCCTGTGGGCCCCGGGCCCCGACCGGATCGCGGCGGCCCGGATCACGGCCTTCCAGGCCTGGGCCGCCGAACACCACGGCGCCCCCGCGACCGGCGGGTACCCGGCCCTGCACAGCTGGTCCGTGGACGAACTGGAC
This sequence comes from Streptomyces sp. NPDC059917, assembly GCF_042730635.1. Taxonomy (NCBI): domain Bacteria; kingdom Bacillati; phylum Actinomycetota; class Actinomycetes; order Kitasatosporales; family Streptomycetaceae; genus Streptomyces; species Streptomyces sp. NPDC059917. The sequence continues at coordinate 5,710 of NZ_JBHWLC010000097.1, read as the reverse complement.
ACCTTCTGGCAGGCCGTCGCCGAGTGGTTCGACGTCCGCTTCACCAGCCCCTACACGTCCGTCCTCGCCGACCGGACCATGCCCGGCGCGCGCTGGTTCACCGGCGCCACCCTCAACTACGCCGAGCACGCCCTGCGCGCGGGGGAGGACCCGGCGCGCGCCGGCGAGGCCGCCCTGCTGCACGTCGACGAGACCCACGAGCCGGTCCCCGTCACCTGGGCCGAGCTGCGCCGCCAGGTCGGCGCGCTCGCCGCCGAACTGCGCACCCTCGGCGTGCGCCCCGGCGACCGGATCAGCGGCTACCTCCCCAACATCCCCGAAGCCGTCGTGGCCCTCCTCGCCACGGCCGCCGTCGGCGGCGTCTGGACCTCCTGCGCGCCCGACTTCGGCGCCCGCAGCGTCCTCGACCGCTTCCAGCAGGTCGAACCCGTCGTCCTGTTCACCGTCGACGGCTACCGCTACGGCGGCAAGGAGCACGACCGGCGCGAGACCGTCGCCGAGCTCCGGGCCGACCTGCCCTCGCTGCGCGCCGTCGTCCACATCCCGCTGCTCGGCGCGCCCGCGCCCGAGGGCACCCTCGAATGGTCCGCCCTCACCGCGGGGGACACGGAGCCCGTCTTCGAAGCGGTCCCCTTCGACCACCCCCTGTGGGTCCTCTACTCCTCCGGCACGACCGGCCTCCCCAAGGCGATCGTCCAGTCGCAGGGCGGCATCCTCCTCGAACACCTCAAGCAGCTCGGCCTGCACTGCGACCTCGGTCCGCAGGACCGGTTCTTCTGGTACACCTCCACCGGCTGGATGATGTGGAACTTCCTCGTCTCCGGCCTGCTCACCGGCACCACCGTCGTCCTGTACGACGGCAGCCCCGGCTACCCGGACACCGGAGCCCAGTGGCGGATCGCGGAGCGCACGAAGGCCACCCTGTACGGGACCTCCGCCGCCTACGTGATGGCCTGCCGCAAGGCCGAGGTGCACCCGTCCCGCGACTTCGACCTCTCCGCGGTGAAGTGCGTGGCCACCACCGGTTCCCCGCTCCCGCCCGACGGCTTCCGCTGGCTCCACGACGAGGTGGCCGAGGACCTCTGGATCGCCTCGGTCAGCGGCGGCACCGACGTGTGCAGCTGCTTCGCCGGGGCCGTCCCCACCCTCCCCGTGCACATCGGCGAACTCCAGGCCGCCTGCCTGGGCACCGACCTCCAGGCCTGGGACCCGGCGGGCAAGCCCGTCACCGGCGAGGTCGGCGAGCTGATCGTCACCAACCCGATGCCGTCCATGCCGATCCGCTTCTGGAACGACCCCGACGGCAGCCGCTACCGCGACAGCTACTTCGACATGTTCCCGGGCGTCTGGCGGCACGGTGACTGGATCACGATCACCGACCACGGCTCCGTCGTCATCCACGGCCGCTCCGACTCCACGCTCAACCGCCAGGGCGTGCGGATGGGTTCCGCCGACATCTACGAGGCCGTCGAGCGCCTGCCGGAGATCAAGGAATCCCTGGTCATCGGCCTGGAGGAGGCGGACGGCGGGTACTGGATGCCGCTCTTCGTCCACCTCGTACCGGGCGCCTCCCTCGACGAGGACCTGCGGGCCAGGATCAAGGCGACGATCCGCGAGGAGCTCTCCCCGCGCCACGTCCCCGACGAGATCATCGAAGTCCCGGGCGTCCCGCACACCCTGACGGGCAAGCGCATCGAGGTCCCCGTCAAGCGCCTCCTGCAGGGCGCGCCCCTGGCCAAGGCCGTGAACCCGGGATCGGTGGACAACCTGGACCTCCTGCACTTCTACGAGGAGCTGGCCCGCAGCCGCCGCCAGGGGTGACTGTCAGTGCCCGTGGCTACGCTGAGTGAGCATCGATCGGTGCCACTCAGGGGGAGCCATGGCAGACACGAAGAACACCCGGACCACCCGGACCACCCGCACGGCCCGCAGTACCGGCGCGCACAGGCGCGCCCGCCGCGCCCTGCGCCGCGAGATCCCCGGTACGGTCGGCGTCATCGCCGACCCCGGGGACTTCGCGGCCATGCGCGGCTACCGCAGCTTCGCCTTCGACGACCACGAGGACTACCTCACCCAGGTCGACGCACTGCTGCGCTCCCTCGCCCGCCGGGGCGCCCACACCACCGTCGTCCTCTTCGACCCGCGGGAATACGCCGACCACTGCGCCGACCGGGGCACCGACCCCGACACCGCCGCGTCCCGCACCCGCTTCACCGCCGACCTCGCCCGCTCCGCCGCCGGACTGCCCTACGGGGACGCCCCGCTGCGCACCCTCCTGCCGCGGCTCGTGGACGAGGCCGTCCGCCAGGCCACCTGGGAGTACGCCACCGTGCTGCTCTCGGGCGTCGGCAGCTGCGCCGACTGCGGGCAGGACGTCGGCCAGGCCTGCTTCGACCGGGCGGACCTGATCCTCGGGCGACTGCTGGAACGGGCCGGACCCGGCCGGCACCACCTGGTGTGCAGCGTCCCCACCGAGGCGGAACAGCTCGTCGCCGTGCTGCACGCCGAAACGGCCGACGACACCACGACGCCACCCCGCGTCGACGGCCGGGAGCGCCTCGACTTCGTGACCGTCCTGGCCACCGGCCTCGCCCTCGGCGGATCCGGGGGCCTGGTCCTGCGCACGACCGGCGCGGCGCCCCGTGACCAGGTCCACGGCTGGCGCCTGGACCGCGGCCGCCTGGTCACCCTCTCCGCCGCCGCGGTGTTCAACGCCTACTGCACCGACGCCGACACCGGCGAGCCCGTACCCCCGGAACCGGGCGTCGAGTACGGCCCGGGCTACGAGGTGGACGAACCGGGACCGCCCCACTGAGCCGATCGGGTCGGGGGAACGACCGAGGGGCCCCCGCCGATGGCGAAGGCCCCTCGTACCGACCACACACCCCTGACGGGGCACCGGCTACTCGCCGGACAGCACCGCCTGGGCGGCCACGCGGGCCTCCTCGGCACTGTCCGCGGCGCGCGCGGCAGCGGCGGCGCGCTCGCACTGGGCGAGCGTGTACTTCGCGAGCGTCGAGCGCACGTAGGGGATCGACGCGGCACCCATCGACAGGGAGGTGACGCCCAGACCCGTCAGCACACAGGCCAACAGCGGGTCGGAGGCGGCCTCGCCACAGACGCCGCAGCTCTTGCCCTCGGCCCTGGCGGCATCGGCCGACATGGCGATCAGGTCGAGCAGCGCGGGCTGCCACGGGTCCTGGAGGCGGGAGACGGCACCGACCTGACGGTCGGCCGCGAAGGCGTACTGCGCCAGGTCGTTCGTACCCAGCGACAGGAACTCGACCTCCTGGAGGATCGAGCGCGCCCGCAGCGCGGCGGAGGGGATCTCCACCATCGCGCCGAACTTCGCCTGCAGACCGGCCTCGCGGCACGCGTCCGCGAACGCCTTGGCGTCGGCGCGGTCGGCCACCATCGGGGCCATGACCTCGAGGTAGACCGGCAGCCCCTCGGCCGCCTTGGCCAGCGCGGTGAGCTGCGTGCGCAGCACCTCCGGGTGGTCCAGCAGCGACCGCAGCCCGCGCACGCCCAGTGCCGGGTTCGGCTCGTCCGCCGGGGTCAGGAAGTCGAGCGGTTTGTCGGCGCCCGCGTCCAGGACGCGCACGACGACCCGGCCCTCGGGGAAGGCCTCCAGGACGGCGCGGTACGCCTCGATCTGCTTCTCTTCGGTCGGCGCCTTCTTGCTGTCGTCCAGGAAGAGGAACTCGGTGCGGAACAGGCCCACACCCTCGGCGCCCGCCTCGACGGCCGCCGGCACGTCCGCCGGACCACCGACGTTGGCCAGCAGCGGCACCTTGTGGCCGTCCGACGTGGCGCCCGGACCGGACGACGCGGACAGCGCGGCCTTGCGCTCGGCGGCCGCGGCCTCCAGCTCGGCCCGCTTCTCGGCGGTCGGGTCCACGAACAGGTCACCGGTGCTGCCGTCCACGGCGATCACGGTGCCCTCGGGGATCTCACCGGCGCCCGGCAGGGCGACGATCGCCGGCACGCCCAGCGCCCGCGCGAGGATCGCGCTGTGGCTGGTCGGGCCGCCCTCTTCGGTCACGAAACCGAGCACGAGCGCCGGGTCGAGCAGCGCGGTGTCGGCGGGAGCGAGGTCCCGCGCGATCAGCACGTACGGCTCGTCGCTGTCCGGCACGCCCGGCATCGGTACGCCCAGCAGGCGGGCCACGATCCGGTTGCGCACGTCGTCCAGGTCGGCCACGCGGCCGGCCATGTACTCGCCGGCACCCGCGAGCAGCTCGCGGTAGGCGGCGAACGCGTCGTACACACCGCGCTCGGCGGTGCTCCCGACGGCGATCCGACGGTCGACGTCGGCCATCAGCTCAGGGTCCTGAGCGATCATGGCCTGAGCTTCGAGCACGTGCTGGGCCTCGCCACCGGCCAGCTGGCCGCGCGCGATCAGGTCGGCCGCCACGGCATCCACGGCCTGGCGGGCGCGCCCCTGTTCGCGCTCCGCCTCCTCCGCGGCGATCTGCTTGGCCGGCGGTTCGAGAACCGCCGTGCCCATGTGCCGAACCTCGCCGATCGCCACACCGTGGCTCACGCCGACGCCTCGCAGCGTTGTCTCCATTTCACCCGTCTCCGATTGAGCGGCGGGACCACCCGCCGCGTTGGATGTCCGATTCGCCCGAGCAGGCGGATACGTCACTGCCAGCCGAAGAGCACGTCTCCGGCCTTCATGTCTCCGGCCTCGACGACGTCGGTGAGGGAGTCGGGAGTCGCTTCCAGCGCCACGATCGGGCAGATGGGGGACTTGCCGGCGGCCTCGACCGCGGCGGGGTTCCAACGGATGACGGTCTGGCCGCGCGTCACGGTGTCGCCCTTGTTGACGAGCAGCTCGAAGCCCTCGCCGTTGAGCTGAACGGTGTCGATCCCGAGGTGCGTGAGCACACCGTGGCCTTCGGCGTCTACGACGACGTAGGCGTGCGGGTGCAGGGAGACGACCACACCGTCGACGGGGGACACCGCCTCCGAGGGCTCACGCACGGGGTCGATAGCGGTGCCCGGTCCCACCATTGCGCCGGAGAACACCGGATCGGGCACTGCCGCGAGTCCGATGGCGCGCCCGGCAAGTGGGGACGTCACGCTGGTCATGGGGGGCCTCCCAGGGGTGGGGCTTCTTCGTGTCGCCGTCACAACCTGTCCTGGACGGCGTACTTTGAGAAGGGTAAGTCATGAGACGTCCCGGTTCCGCACGAAGTGCACCTCCTTATGGAGGTCCTACGCGCTCCCGCGACGCCCTAGTGGACTAGACCATACGCCTGAATCGATTTGCTTGGGCATCGGCGGGCCTGTACTGTCGTGACTCCCGCCAGAACGCGTCGTGTGAACACTGCACGAACTGCTCATGGACGGGAACCCTCCTCTTCAACCGCTGATCTTCAGCCCCCCTTACTTTGCGCATGCCTGTTCGGCAGCCGGAGCGAGTGGTCGGGAAGACGAAAAAGCGCTGGTAGAGTTGGAATCGCCGGAAAGGGAAACGCGAAAGCGAAGACCTGGAAAGCGAAAAGCAAGATCCCGTTTCGACCGGGAATCGGACACGAAAGAGTCTGATAGAGTCGGAAAAGAAGAACGAAGCCCGGAGGAAAGCCCCAGTAGTGATACTGCGGGTCAGTACAAAGGAAGCGTCCGTTCCTTGAGAACTCAACAGCGTGCCAAAAATCAACGCCAGAAGTTGATACCCCGTCCACTTCGGTGGATGAGGTTC
>NZ_JBHWLC010000096.1:0-27659 GCF_042730635.1 Streptomyces sp. NPDC059917 | reverse complement strand
GCCATGTGCTTCCCGGCCCCCGCCGGTTCTTTCGTTTCCCGCCCCCGCGGCGGGGGGGCGGACACGCGCAGGGCCCGCAGCGCGCGGTGCGCTGCGGGCCCTGCGTGTACCGAACCGCCGGGACGCTAGGCGCTCTCGTCCCGCCGCAGCTTCGGCTTGAGGTCCTTGAACCGGGCCAGCAGCCCGTTCACGAAGTTCGGCGACTCGTCGGTCGAGAACTCCTTGGCGAGCTGGACCGCCTCGTCGATCGCCACGGCGTCCGGGGTCTCGTCGACCCAGATCAGCTCGTAGGCACCCAGCCGCACGATGTTCCGGTCCGCGACCGGCATGCGGTCGAGGTCCCAGTCCACGGCGTAGGTGACGATCAGGTCGTCGATGCGGTCCACCTTGTCGGCGTACCCCTCGACGAGGTTCATCGTGAACTCGCTGACCGCCGGCTGACGGCCGTCGGTGTCGTTCCGTGAGTGACGGACCCAGTCCGCGAGGACCTCGCGCACGGGAACACCGCGCTGGTCCGCCTCGAAGAGGATCTGGAAAGCACGCTTGCGGGCGTTGCTCCGGGCTCCCACGGTTAGCTGTTCACCCGGCCGAGGTAGTCGCTGGTACGGGTGTCGACCTTGACCTTCTCGCCGGTGGTGACGAAGAGCGGGACCTGGATCTCGTGACCGGTCTGCAGGGTCGCGGGCTTGGTGCCACCGGTGGAACGGTCGCCCTGGACGCCCGGGTCCGTGTGCTCGATCACGAGCTCGACGGCGGCCGGCAGCTCGACGTAGAGCACCTCGCCCTCGTGCTGCGCGACGGAGGCGGTGAAGCCCTCGATCAGGAAGTTGGCGGCGCTGCCGACGGCCTTGCGGTCGACCATCAGCTGGTCGAAGGTGTCCATGTCCATGAAGACGAAGTAGTCGCCGTCCATGTACGAGAACTGCATGTCACGGCGGTCGATGGTGGCCGTCTCGACCTTGGTGCCGGCGTTGAACGTCTTGTCGACGACCTTGCCGGACATCACGCTCTTGAGCTTGGTGCGCACGAAGGCCGGGCCCTTGCCGGGCTTGACGTGCTGGAACTCGACGACGGACCAGAGCTGGCCCCCGTCGAGCTTCAGCACCATGCCGTTCTTGAGGTCGTTCGTGGAAGCCACGGTTGCGAAATCTCCTGGACTGGTGGACCACGGGTGGCGCGCACAGCAAAGCTAGAGCGCGAGCAGCTCCTTGGTCGTGATGGTGAGTAGCTCGGGTCCGCCGTCCGCCTCAGGGCGTACGACGAGCGTGTCATCGATCCGGACGCCGCCCCGGCCCGGGAGGTGAACCCCCGGTTCGACGGTGACCGGCACGCAAGCGTCCAGTTTACCCATTGCTGTAGGTGCAAGCTGCGGGTCCTCGTCGATTTCGAGGCCGACGCCGTGTCCGGTCGACGGAGCGAGGGCTTCCCCGTGCCCCGCGGAGTCCAGTACGGAGCGCGCCGCGTGGTCCACGTCGCGGTACGCGGCCCCCGGCGCCAGCGCCTCGCGGCCGGCCCGCTGAGCGGCGAAGACGAGGTCGTAGAGCTCGATCTGCCAGTCCGCGGGGGTGGTGCCGATCACGAAGGTACGGCCGATCTCACACCGGTAGCCGCGGTAGTTCGCGCCCAGGCAGACGGAGAGGAAGTCCCCTTCCTCCACCCGCCGGTCCGAGGGCCGGTGCCGGGAGCGCCCGGAGTGCGGGCCGGTGCCGACGGAGGTGGGGAAGGCCGGGCCGTCCGCGCCGTGGTCCACCAGGCGCCGCTCCAGCTCCAGGGCGAGGTGGCGTTCGGTACGGCCGACCAGGATGGACTCCAGGAGTTCGCCGAGGGCCTGGTCGGCGATCTCGGCGGCGATCCGCAGACAGGCGATCTCCTCCTCGTCCTTGATCAGCCGCTGCTGTTCGACGGCGGGCCCGAGGTCGGCCAGCCGCAGCCCGGGCGCGACCGAGCGCAGCGCCCGGTGCCGGGCGACGGTGAGGTGGTGCTCCTCGACGGCGAGGGAGTCCGCCCGGACGTCCTTGCCGCAGGCGAGGTCGGCCGCGGCGACGGCGGGATCGCCGCCGGGACCGGACAGGACGGAGAGCCGCAGGTGTTCGTCGAGCCGCCCCTCGTCCGCCTCGCCGGTGGGCGAGGCGGCGCAGAAGAGGACGTCGTCGGCGGGACCGATCAGCAGGACCGCCCCTTCGGGGAAGGCCCCGGCGAGATAGCGGACGTTCGCCGGACGCGTGATCAGTGCGGCGGAGTTGCCCGCTGCGGCACAGCGGTCGCGAAGCAGGGCCCGACGGGCCGCGTACACGTCTGACATGTCTTCGAGCGTACGAGCGCCCCGCGCATCCGGCTCGACGAGCGCGGCCGGACGAGGTGTACGGCCGCCCGGGCGGCGCCGGTCACCAGCTGCCGGGGGTCGCGATGGCGCGGGCCAGGACCTCGTCGAGGGCGCGGGCGGTGCCCTCCACGTCCAGGTGGGAGTTGTCGATGATGGGCAGGCCGGAGCCGTACCAGCCGGCCATCCGGCCGTGGATCCGGGCGACTTCCTCGTCGGAGAGGCGGCGGTTGCCGGAGCGGGCGGCGTTGCGCTCCAGGACGATCTCCAGGCCGGGCAGCAGGACCACCGGGAGCAGCCCGGGCCCCACGTGCCGCTTCCAGCCGCCCAGGCCCACCACGGGCCGGTCGGGGAAGACCGCGTCGTCGAGGATGCAGGAGATCCCGTTGGCCAGGAAGTTGCGGGCGGCGAAGCCGCAGGTGCGGCGGGCGAGCCGGTACTGGGCCTCGGAGTGGTCGTTCCAACCGGCCTGCGGGTCGGCGAAGCCCGAGCAGACCCACTCGCGGACGTCGTCGAGGCTGATGTGCGCGGTCGGCACCTGCCGGGAGCCCGCCCAGTGCCGGGCCACGGTCGTCTTACCGGCCCCGGCGGGGCCGATGAGCAGGACGGCGAGGGTGGCCACGCCCGTGCCCGGTACGGGCGGCGCGGCGGCCGGCAGCGGGATGTGCCCGGTGGCCTCGGGTACGGGCGCCACCGTGGTGCCCGGCACGTAGCCGGGTTGGCGCGGCGCCCCGTGCGGCGCGGGCACGGGAGCGGGATGCGGCGGAGCGGGCGGGGCCGCGGGGTGCACCGGACCCGCGTGGTGCGGCGGAGCGGGCGGAGCCGGGGGGTGCGGCGGACCGGCCGGGTGCGGCGGGCCCGCGTGGTGGCGCGGCGGCCCACCGGCGTGCGACGGGTGCGGCGGGCCGGCGGGCGGCGGGCCCCAGCCGGTCACGGGGGCTATCGGCGGCTGCGCGGGGGCGGCCGGATGCTGTCCCGGCTCGCCCCATCCCCCCACTCCGTGCTGCATCCGCTGCCACTCCGTCTCGTTCAGGCGAGGACTGATGCGAGAACGTTATCTCAGGCCGAGGGCAGTTCTTCCGCCAGCGCGTGCAGCGCGAGCCGGTAGGAGCCCAGTCCGAAGCCCGCAACGGTCCCGGTCGCCACCGAGGCGATGACCGAAGTGTGCCGGAATTCCTCGCGGGCGTACGGGTTCGAGATGTGCACCTCGATCAGCGGCGCGGTGCGCTGCGCCGCCGCGTCCCGCATCGCGTACGAGTAGTGCGTGAAGGCGCCGGGGTTGATGACCACCGGGATCTTCCCGTCGGCGGCCTCGTGCAGCCAGCGCACCAGCTGGCCCTCGTCGTTGGTCTCGCGGACCTCGACGTCGAAGCCGAGGTCCCGGCCGAGGCTCTGGCAGCTCTCGACCAGCCCCGCGTACGAGGTGGCCCCGTACACGTCGGGCTCGCGGGAGCCGAGGCGGCCCAGGTTCGGGCCGTTCAGCACGAGCACCTTGCGGCTCACGCGGACACCTCGCCGTAGGCCGCGATCAGCACGGCCGGGTCGGGGCCCTCCAGGACGGTCGGCTTGGCCAGCCCGTCCAGGACGATGAAGCGCAGCAGGTCGCCGCGGGACTTCTTGTCGACCTTCATGGTCTCCAGCAGCTTGGGCCACTGGTCGCCGCGGTAGGTCAGCGGCAGACCCACCGAGGCGAGCACGCTCTTGTGCCGCTCGGCGGTCGCGTCGTCGAGCCGACCGGCGAGCCGGCCCAGTTCGGCGGCGAAGACCATGCCGATCGACACGGCGGCGCCGTGGCGCCACTTGTAGCGCTCGTTCTTCTCGATCGCGTGGGCGAGGGTGTGGCCGTAGTTGAGGATCTCCCGCAGGCCCGATTCCTTGAGGTCGCTGGAGACCACGTCGGCCTTGACCTGGATGGAGCGCACGATCAGCTCGGCGGTGTGCGGGCCCTCGGGGGTCCGGGCCGCCTGCGGGTCCTGCTCGATCAGGTCGAGGATCACCGGGTCGGAGATGAATCCGGCCTTGATGATCTCGGCGAGGCCGCTGACGTAGTCGTTGACCGGCAGCGAGTCGAGGGCCGCCAGGTCGCAGAGCACACCGGCGGGCGGGTGGAAGGCGCCGACGAGGTTCTTGCCCTCGGCGGTGTTGATGCCCGTCTTGCCGCCCACGGCCGCGTCGACCATCGCCAGGACCGTCGTCGGCACCGCGATCCAGCGCACCCCGCGCAGCCAGGAGGCCGCGACGAAGCCCGCGAGGTCGGTGGTGGCGCCGCCGCCGACGCCGACGATCACGTCGGTGCGGGTGAAGCCCGACTGCCCCAGGGCCTTCCAGCAGTACGCCGCGACCTCGACGGTCTTGGCCTCCTCGGCGTTCGGCACCTGGATGGCGACCGCCTCGTAGCCCTGGGCCGCGAGGTCGTCGCGCAGCGCCTCACCCGTGGAGGCCAGCGCCTCGGGGTGGATCACCGCGACGCGCTGCGCCTTCGTGCCGATCAGGGTGCCGAGCTCGCCGAGCAGCTGCCGTCCGACCAGCACGTCGTAGGCGTCGTGCCCGGAGCTCGCGCCGACCTGGATGCGCGTCACCTGGTCTGTCATACGTCCTTCAACTCCAGAGCGTCGAGGACCGCCTGGGCGACCTCTGCGGGGGTGCGTTCGTCGGTGGCCACCACGACGCGCGCGACTTCGGTGTACAGGTGGCGGCGCGCGTCCATCAGCTCGCGCCACTGGCGGCGCGGGTTGACCGCGAGCAGCGGGCGGGCCGCGCCGAGGCCGACCCGGCGGACCGCCTCGTCGATGTCCATCGACAGGTAGACCACGGGCAGCCCGGCGAGCAGGGCCCGGGTGCCGTCGTCGAGGATCGCGCCGCCGCCGAGGGCGAGGATCCCGGTGTGTTCCGCGAGGGCGTCGGCCACGGCCGCGCGCTCCAGGCCGCGGAAGTACGGTTCGCCCTCGTCGACGAACAGCTCCGCGATCTCCCGGCCCTGCGCGGCGACGATGTCGGCGTCCGTGTCCCGGTAGGGCACGCCGAGCCGTTCGGCGAGCAGCGCCCCCACCGTGGACTTGCCGGACCCCATCGGTCCGACCAGGACGACCAGGGGACCGCCGGTCACCGGATCTGCAGGTTGTCGAGGTACGCCCGGACGTTGCGCCGGGTCTCGGCCACCGAGTCGCCGCCGAACTTCTCCACGACGGCGTCGGCCAGCACGAGGGCGACCATCGCCTCGGCGACGATGCCCGCCGCGGGCACGGCACACACGTCGGAGCGCTGGTGGTGGGCGACCGTCGCCTCGCCGGTGGCCACGTCGACGGTCGCGAGGGCGCGGGGCACGGTCGCGATCGGCTTCATGGCGGCCCGTACGCGCAGCAGCTCGCCGGTGGTCAGTCCGCCCTCGGTGCCGCCGGAGCGGCCGGAGGTGCGGCGCAGGCCCTCGTCGGTGGAGACGATCTCGTCGTGGGCCTGGGAGCCCGGGACGCGGGCCAGGTCGAAGCCGTCGCCGACCTCGACGCCCTTGATCGCCTGGATGCCCATGAGCGCGGCGGCGAGCCGCGCGTCGAGGCGGCGGTCCCAGTGCACGTGCGAACCGAGGCCGACGGGGACGCCGTAGGCGAGCACCTCGACGACGCCGCCGAGGGTGTCGCCGTCCTTGTGGGCCTGGTCGATCTCCGCGACCATCGCCTTCGACGCGTCGGCGTCGAGGCAGCGCACCGGGTCGGCGTCGAGCTTCTCGACGTCCGCGGGGGTCGGGTAGACGCCGTACGGGGCCTTGGCGGAGGCCAGTTCGACCACGTGGGAGACGATCTCGATGCCCGCGGTCTCCTTGATGAAGGACCGGGCGATGGCACCGAGGGCGACGCGGGCGGCCGTCTCGCGGGCGCTGGCGCGCTCCAGGATCGGGCGGGCCTCGTCGAAGCCGTACTTCTGCATGCCGGCGAGGTCGGCGTGGCCCGGGCGGGGGCGGGTCAGCGGGGCGTTGCGCCCGGAGCCCTCCAGCTCGGCCGGGTCGACCGGGTCGGCCGACATGACCTTCTCCCACTTGGGCCACTCGGAGTTGCCGACCATGACGGCGACCGGGGAACCGAGGGAGAGACCGTGGCGGACGCCGCCGAGGAAGGTCACCACGTCCTGCTCGAACTTCATCCGGGCACCGCGGCCGTATCCGAGCCGGCGGCGCGCCAGGTGGTCGGCCACCAGTTCGGTGGTGACCGGAACGCCGGCGGGAAGCCCCTCCAGCGTCGCTACCAGCGCCGGTCCGTGCGACTCCCCGGCGGTCAGCCAACGCAACCTGCTCAACGATGCTCCTCATGCTCGCGCCTGGCACAACCAAGGCGCGACCGGGTGCGCCGTCCGGGCCCGCCACCCCCGATCCTCCCACGTCCGCGCCGATGTACCGGCCCCCGGTCCAGCTATCGGACGCCACTGTGGCAGGTCGGGGCGGGTACGGACGGGTACAGGCGGTTACGGGCCCACCGCCCCGGATGGATCTACCGTGCGGCCAGGGCCCGTTCCCCGGCGGCCCGCATCGCGGCGAGCGGCGCGGGCGAGCGGCCGGTCATCTGCTCGACCTGGAGGACGGCCTGGTGGACCAGCAGGTCGAGACCGCCGACCAGCTGCCCGCCGCGCCCCGACCAGGCCGCCGCGAGCGCGGTCGGCCAGGGGTCGTAGAGCACGTCGAAGAGGGTGCCCGGCCGCTCGGGGACCGCCGCGGCGAGCGCGTCCGTGGCCCCGGCCGGGGTGGTCGCGATCACCAGCGGCGCCTCCAGCGCCCCGGCGGCTTGCGACCAGTCGGCCGTGCGCACGGACACGCCGAGCCGCTCGCCCCACCGGCGCATCTCCGCGGCCCGCTCGGCGGAGCGGACGTACGCCGTGACCTCGCCGGAGCAGATCCGGGAGAGGGCGGCCAGCGCGGAGGAGGCCGTGGCCCCCGCACCGAGGACGGCGGCGGTCGGGACCCGCTCCACGCCCCGCTCGCGCAGCGCGGCGAGGATGCCGGGGATGTCGGTGTTGTCGCCGATCCTGCGGCCGTCCTCGGTGAAGACGACCGTGTTCACCGCCTCCACGGAGGCGGCGGTCTCGCTGACCTCGTCGAGCAGCGGCATGACCGCCCGCTTGAGCGGCATGGTCAGCGACAGCCCGGCCCACTCGGAGCCGAGCCCCGCGAGGAATCCGGGGAGCGCGGCCTCGTCGATCTCGAAACGGTCGTACGACCGGTCGACGAGGCCCAGCTCCTGGTAAGCGGCGCGGTGCAGCACCGGTGAGAGGGAGTGCTCGATGGGCGAACCCAGCACCGCGGCCCTTATCCGTGACATGTTCCCGCTACCCACCGCTCTGTTGTTGCTTCTTCTGTGCCTGTCGTGCGTTGAACTCCTCGACGAGCTTGTTGTGCTCGGCGAGGGTCTTGCTGAAGGTGGTCTTGTTCCCGTCGACGGAGACGAAGAACATCCAGCCGTCCTTGTCCGGGCTCAGGACCGCGTTGAGCGCGTCGATGCCGGGGTTGCTGATGGCTCCGGGGGGCAGGCCCTTGACCTTGTAGGTGTTGTACGGGTCCTCGATGGAGCGCGTCTCCTCGCGGGAGACGTTGATGTTGCTCGTGCCCTTGATGTAGTTGATCGTCGAGTCGAACTCGAGGCGCTGCATGGTGACGTTGTTCGTCGGCTTGAGGCGGTTGTAGATGACGGCCGCCATCTTGCGGTAGTCCTCGTGCTTGTTGCCCTCGGCCTGCACCAGGCTCGCGACCGTGACCACTTCCAGCGGGGACTTGAGGCCCAGGTCCTTCGCCTTGCCCTCGATGCCGAGCGCCGCGTACTTCTCCGTGGCGTTCTTGACCATCTTCTTGAGCAGGTCCTGCGGGGTGATGCCGGTCGTGAGGTCGTAGCGCGCCGGGTAGAGGAACCCTTCCAGCGGATCCTTGATGTTCTGGCCGTCCTCGGCCCAGGCGGGCAGGCCGAGGGTCTTGACCTCGCGCTTGGCCAGCTCCGCGGTGGTGCCCTCCTGGAGCTTGAGCTTCTTGTCGATCGCACCGTAGACCTGCACGTTGCGCAGGCCTTCGGCGACGATGATCACGTTCAGCTTCGAGGGGTCGGACATGACCTCGACGACGGACTTCGCCGACATCTGCTTGCGCAGCGGGTAGAGACCCGGCTGGATCCCGCTGCCCTTGGGGTGTTCCTGGGCCGCGTTCACGAAGGCTTCGGCGCTGGCGACGACGCCGGCCTTCTCCAGGATGGCGCCCATCTGGCCCAGGGTCGCGCCCTTGGGGATCTCGACGTCGACCGAGGTGGTGCCCTCGCCCGTGTAGTCGTCGGCCATGCCGAGTTTCGCCTTGACGTACGAGAACCCGTAGTAGCCGACGCCGCCGACCGCGCCCACGATGACCAGGGCGGCGATCAGGCAGGCCGAGCCGGTGCGCTTGGTGCCCTTGGTCTTGCCGCCCTTGCCCTTGCCGCGGCCGCCACGGCGTCCGCCGGACGGGGGCTCGTCGGCGTCGCCGCCGCCACCGGCCGCGAGGAGGGACTCCTCCTCCGGTTCGGCGACCTCGTCCTGCCACTCGGTGGAGGGCTCCGGGACGAGGTGGCGGCGGCCGGGGGGCTGCGGCGGCGGGTAGGCCGTGTCCGTGGCGTAGCCGTCCGGGGTCTCCCCCGGGTAGGCCACGGCCTGCTGGGCGTAGGGGTCCACGCCGTAGGGGACGGCCTGCTGGCCCTGGCCGGTGTCCCAGACCTGGTCCGGCTGGCCGTCGTACCCGGGCTGGGGCTGGTGCGGTTGCTGGGGCTGCTGCTGAGCGGGGTACTGCTGCTGGTGTTGCGGGTGCAGCTGCTGGGGGTGCTGCGGCTGCTGGGGGTGCTGCGGCTGTTGCGGGTGTTCGGGTGCGTAGCCCTGGTACTCCGCGGGGTACTGCTGCGGGTGCTGGGCGTACTGCTGCTGGGGCTGCTGCTGGTACTGCTGCGGCTGCCCCTGGTACTGCGGCTCCTGCGGATACTGCTGCTGGCCGACGGCGTAGGGCACCTGACCCTGTTGGGCCTGGTGTCCGGCCCACGCCGGGTCCCCGTAGAGGGGATCCTCTGGGTGCCACGGTTCGGGGCCAGAGCCCCGTCCATACTCGGTCATCGGTCCCCTAGAGCCGCGAGACGGAGGCAGCGGCTGCTTGTGGGCCGCGGCACCCGGTTCCGCCTCAGAAGTGGTGGGCGACGGCTGTTCGAATGCCGTCACATCGCGCGGAACGTTACCGTATCGCGATCAGACAACCACTTCGACGCACTCACCAGGCGGATTACCTGATACCCGTTCGGTCTCCAGAGCGTTCTGGAGGATGACCACGGCGGCCGCCTGGTCGATCACCGAGCGCCCCTTCTTGGCGTTGCGCCCCGAGGCCCGCAGGCCCTGGGCCGCGGTGACCGTGGTCATCCGCTCGTCCACCAGCCGCACGGTCACGGGCTTGATGCCCTTGGCCAGCTCGGTGGCGAAGGCACGGCACTTGGCCGCGGCCGGCCCCTCCCGCCCGCTGAGCGAGCGGGGGAGGCCGACCACGACTTCGAGGGGTTCGTACTCCGCGACCAGCTGCCGCAGCCGCTTGTGGGCGGCCGGGATGTCACGTCCCGGCACGGTTTCGACCGGTGTGGCCAGCACCCCGTCGGGGTCGCACGAGGCGACCCCGATCCGGGCGTCACCGACATCGATCGCGAGGCGTCGGCCGCGGCGCAGCGTCATCGTCAGGCCGTCTCTCCGACGAGGCGCTCGATCGCGCCGATGGCCTCGCCGATGGCGTCCGGGTTCTGGCCGCCGCCCTGGGCGACGTCCGGCTTGCCGCCGCCACCGCCACCGAGGGTCTTGGCGGCCGTGCGCACCAGGTCACCGGCCTTGAGACCGCGCTCGCGGGCGGCCTCGTTGGTGGCGATCACGGTGAGCGGGCGGCCGCCCGCGACCGTGAAGAGGGCCACGACGACCGGGCGGTCGCCCTGGATGCGGCCGCGCACGTCGAGGACCAGCTTGCGCAGGTCGTCGGCGCCGGTGCCGTCCGGCACCTGGCCGGTGACCACGGCGACGCCGCGGACGTCCTGGGCGCCGGCGGCCAGGCCGGCGGCGGCCTGGAGCACCTTCTCGGCGCGGAACTTCTCGATCTCCTTCTCGGCGTCCTTGAGCTTGCCGAGCATGGAGGCGATCTTCTCCGGCAGCTCCTCGGGGCGGCCCTTGACCAGCTCCTGGAGCTGGGCGACGACCGTGTGCTCCTTGGCCAGGAAGTTGTAGGCGTCGGCGCCGACCAGGGCCTCGACGCGGCGCACGCCGGAGCCGATGGAGGACTCGCCGAGCAGCTTGACCAGGCCGAGCTGGGCGGTGTTGGCGACGTGGGTGCCGCCGCACAGCTCCTTGGAGAAGTCGCCGATGGTCACGACGCGCACGCGCTCGCCGTACTTCTCGCCGAACTCGGCGATGGCGCCCTGCTTCTTGGCCTCGTCGATGCTCATGACCTCGGCGGTGACGTCGAGCTCGCGCGACAGCACGTCGTTGATCTTCTGCTCGACGTCGGTGAGCACGGTGCCGGGGACGGCGTTGGGCGAACCGAAGTCGAAGCGGAAGCGACCGGGCGAGTTCTCGGAACCGGCCTGGGCGGCCGTCGGGCCGAGGGCGTCCCGCAGCGCCTGGTGGGTCAGGTGGGTGGCCGAGTGGGCGCGGGCGATGGCCCGGCGGCGCTTGACGTCGATGACGGCGTAGGCGGAGGCGCCGACCGTCACCTCGCCGACCTGGACGACACCCTTGTGCACGTGCACGCCCGGTACGGGCTTCTGCACGTCGCGGATCTCGACGACGGCGCCGGAGTGCAGCTTGATCCGGCCCTGGTCGGCGAGCTGGCCGCCGCCCTCGGCGTAGAACGGGCTGCGGTCCAGGACGATCTCGACCTCGTCGCCCTCGGAGGCGGCCGGCGAGGAGACGCCGTCGACGAGCAGGCCGACGATGGTGGACTCGCCCTCGGTGGAGCCGTAGCCGGTGAACTCGGTCTCGCCGGAGTTGTCGGCGACCTCGCGGTAGGCGGACAGGTCGGCGTGACCGGTCTTCTTGGCACGGGCGTCGGCCTTGGCCTTGTCCCGCTGCTCCTGCATCAGGCGGCGGAAGCCCGGCTCGTCCACGGTGAGGCCCTGCTCGGAGGCCATCTCCAGGGTGAGGTCGATCGGGAAGCCCCAGGTGTCGTGGAGCAGGAACGCCTTGTCGCCGGCCAGGACCGAGCCGCCGGCGGCCTTGGTCTCGGTGATGGCGGTGTCGAGGATGTTCGTGCCGCCCTTGAGCGCCTTCAGGAAGGCGGCCTCTTCGGCGAGGGCGACGGTCTCGATCCGCTTGCGCTCGGTGATCAGCTCCGGGTACTGGAGGCCCATGGTGTCGACGACGACGCCGATGAGGTCCAGGACGACCGGGCCGGTGGCGCCCATGAGGCGCATGTTGCGGATGGCGCGGCGCATGATGCGGCGCAGCACGTAGCCGCGGCCCTCGTTGCCGGGGGTGACCCCGTCGCCGATGAGCATGGCGGAGGTGCGGATGTGGTCGGCGACCACGCGCATCGAGACGTCGCTGTCCTTGGCCTGGCCGTAGCGGACGCCGGTCAGCTCGGTGGCCTTGTCCATGACCACGCGCAGGGTGTCGGTCTCGTACATGTTCTGTACGCCCTGCAGGATCATGGCGAGGCGTTCGAGACCGAGGCCGGTGTCGATGTTCTTCGACGGCAGGTCCCCGAGGATCGGGAAGTCCTCCTTGTTCTCGCCGGCGCCGCGCTCGAACTGCATGAAGACCAGGTTCCAGATCTCCACGTACCGCTCGTCGTTGACGGCCGGGCCGCCCTCGACGCCGAACTCGGGGCCGCGGTCGTAGTTGATCTCGGAACACGGGCCGCAGGGGCCGGGGACGCCCATGGACCAGAAGTTGTCCTTCTTGCCCAGGCGCTGGATGCGCTCGGCGGGGACGCCGATCTTCTCGCGCCAGATCTGCTCGGCCTCGTCGTCGTCGAGGTAGACCGTGATCCAGAGCTTCTCGGGCTCCAGGCCGAAGCCGCCGTCCGCCACGGAGCCGGTGAGCAGCTCCCAGGCGTACTGGATGGCGCCTTCCTTGAAGTACTCGCCGAAGGAGAAGTTGCCGCACATCTGGAAGAACGTGCCGTGGCGGGTGGTCTTGCCGACCTCTTCGATGTCCGGCGTGCGCACGCACTTCTGGACGCTGGTGAGCTTCGAGGCGGGCGGCTTGACCTCACCCAGGAAGTACGGCTTGAACGGGACCATGCCCGCGTTGACCAGCAGCAGAGTCGGGTCGTCCGCGATGAGCGACGCCGAAGGGACAACGGCGTGACCGCGCTCCTCGAAGAAGCTCAGCCAGCGGCGGCGGATTTCAGCCGACTCCATCAGTGGTCCTCATTCCGGTTGTACGAAAACTTCGGTGGGTTGTTCTTGGGGTGCTTGCCGGGGCCCTGTTCGGCCCCGATGGCCCGCAGCCGCCGCGGCCCGGGAAGGGCGGTGACGTTGTCGGGCCGGTCCGGGTCCTGGTGCAGACCCAGTGCGTCGTTCAGCTCGTCCTCGCGCTGCGTCATTCCCGCTTTGACGTCGAGGGCGAAGTCCTTGAGCCGGTGGCCCGCTTCGAGCGCCTTGTCGGCGGCCTGCGCGGCGAGGCTCTCCGGCGTCAGTTGCTTGAGCTTGCGGTTGACCTTGGTGGTGGCCCACACACCGGCGGCTGCGCCTGCGGTGAACCAGAAGGTACGGCGGAACATCGCTGTCTCAGTCCTTCTGCTTCCGGCGCCGGGCCGCCGGTACGGTCCGTCCGACGATCACGGTACGCCTGGGTGTCCGCGCGGGCGCGCCGTTCGGGGCCGCTGCCGCCGCCTCCTTGCGCCCGAGCGCCTTGCGCACTCCGTAGCCGAAGGCCGCGACCTTGACCAGCGGGCCGCCGAAGGCGGAGGCCACGGTGCTGGAGAGCGCGGAGGCGTTGGAGGTGACTTCCTGGACGTCGCTGGCGATGGCGTCGACCCGGTCGAGCTGGGTGCGCGCGGAGCGTACGGTCATGGAGGCGTCCGCCAGCAGCGGGACGGCCTGCTCGGTCACCTCGGCCACCAGCTTGGTGGTCGCCCTCAGCGTCTGGGCCAGTCGCGCCAGCGCGAGCGCGAGGAACGAGACCAGGATCGCCCAGAAGACGGCCACGAGGATCCCGGCCACCTCACCACCGGACACTTTGCACCGCTCTCTGCGTGTTGAAAACTCGTCCCCCGACCCTATCGCGCCGGAGATCCGCGGCCCTACCGGAATTCGGAGGTCGGACCCGATCGCCTTGTACGCAGCGCATGCGGACCAGTACCCTCCGTGTCCCATGCGAGCACCCGAGGACTCCCCCCGCGCCACGGCGCCCTACGGCAATCTTCCCTCGGAGCTGAACGGCTTCGTCGGCCGGGGCCCGGAACTGGGCGAACTGGCGCGTCTGCTGGAATCCGCGCGCCTGGTGACGGTGACCGGCACCGGGGGCGTGGGCAAGTCCCGGCTGGTGCTCGCCGCCGCCCGCCGGGCGCAGGAACGCTACTGCGACGGCGTCTGGCTGGTCGAGCTGTCGACCCTGCGCGATCCCGCGCTGCTGGAACTGACGTTCGCCGAGGCCCTCGCGCTGACCGACCACACCAGGCGCCCGCCCCGCACCGTGCTGGCGGAGCACCTGGCGCCGCGCCGGTTGCTGCTCGTCCTGGACGGCTTCGAGCAGCTGGTCGAGGAGTGCGCGGAGCTGGTCCACGAACTGCTGCGCCGCTCCCCCGGCCTGTGCGTGCTGGCCGCCGGGCGGCGGCCGCTCGCGCTGGACGGCGAGCACGGCTTCCCGCTGGCCCCGCTGGACGCCGACGACGCGCTGGCGCTGCTGGCCGACCGGGCGGTCGCGGCCGATCCCGGCTTCGCGGTCACCGGCGAGAACCGGGCCGCGCTCGGCGAGCTCTGCGCCCGGCTCGACGGGCTCCCGCTCGCCCTGGAGCTGGCGGCGGGGCGGCTGCGCGCGCTCTCCCCGGCCCAGGTGGTGGTGCGGCTGGAGGACCGGTTCGCCCTGCTGACGGGCGGGGGGCGCGGGGCGCTCCCGCGGCACCGGGCGCTGCGGACCGCGATCGGGTGGAGCCACGAGCTGTGCACGGCCGAGGAGCGGCTGCTGTGGGCGCGGCTGTCGGTCTTCGCCGGCCAGTTCGACCTGGACGCGGCCGAGTACGTCTGCGCGGGCCCGGACCTGCCGGTCGAGGGCGTGCTGGACCTGGTCGGGGAGCTGCTCGCGCAGTCCGTGCTGGTGCGCGAGCGGACCCCGGCGGGCATCCGCTACCGGATGCTGGAGACCGTACGGATGTACGGGGCGGGCTGGCTGGAGTCGCTCGGTGACGCCGGGCGGCTGCGCCGTCGCCACCGCGACTGGTACATGGGCCTGGCGACCTGGTGCGAGCTGGACTGGTTCAGTCCGCGCCAGCACGAGGTGGCGGCCCTGGTGGAGAGCGAGCTGCCCAACCTGCGGCTCGCGCTGGAGTGCTGCCTGGAGGAGCCGGACGAGCTGCACCTGGGCCAGTACCTGGCGGGGACCCTGTGGTTCTACTGGGCGGGCTGCGGCCGGCTCACCGAGGGGCGGCTCTGGCTGGACCGCACGCTGGAGCAGGCCGAGCGCCCGGGGGCCGACCGCCCGGGGGCCGAGCAGGAACCGGCCCGGTTGAAGGCCCTGTGGGTGCTCGGGTACGTGGCGGCCCTCCAGGGGGACGCCGTGGCGTCGATGAGCGCCCTGCACGAGTGCCTCGACGCTGCCGGGGCCGTCGGGAACCCGGTGGCCACGGCCTACGCGGTGCACCGGCTGGGCTGCCTGGCGCTGCTCTCGGACGACATGGTGCGGGCCGGGGAGCTGCTGGGGGCGGCTCTCGGGCACTACCGGGAGGCCGGGGAGCTGAACAGCAACGTCCTGATGTGCCAGGTGGAGCTGGCGATGGCCACGGCCTTCCAGGGGGACCTGCCGGGCGCGCTGGCCCTGTGCGAGGAGGCCCGGGAGATCTGCGAGGAGCGCGGGGAGCGCTGGGCGAAGGCGTACGCGCTGTACGTCCTCGCCTACGCGGCCCTGGACGCGGGCGGCGCGGCCGAGGCGCGGCGGCTGCTGAACGAATGCGTGACGATCAACCACGCCTTCCACGACCTGCTGGGCCTGGTGCTCGCGCTCGAACTGCTGGCGCTGGTGACGGTGACCGAGGGGGAACCGGCGGAGGCGGCGGTGCTCCAGGGGGCGGCGGAGCCGCTGTGGGGCTCGGTGGGGCTGCGGCTCTTCGGCTCGGGCTACTTCAACGCGCCGCGCCTGATGTGCCAGGAGCGGGCGGGCGAGCTGCTGGGCGCCGAGCGGTACGCGGCCGGGGCCCGGCACGGGCGCGGCCTGACGCTGGACGCGGTGGTGGAGCGGGCCCTGCGGGGGCCGGAGCCGCGGGCGGGGCAGGGCGCCGGAAGGAACGAGGGCGCCGTACCGCGACCGCGCGGAACGGCGGAAAGCCCGCCCCCTCCCCCGAAGGGGAGCGGACGGGCTTCCGTCGAGACGAACAGCCTGTGAGGACCGCGCTCGCTGAGGGAAATCAGCGGGCGTAGTACTCGACGACGAGCTGCTCGTCGCAGATGACCGGGATTTCCTTGCGGTTCGGGTCACGGTCGAGGCGGAAGGCCAGGGCCTTCAGGTTGATCTGCAGGTAGCGGGGGGCCTCACCCTCGCCGGCGTAGCCACCCTCACGAGCAACCTGGAAGGGGTGCTTGTCGCGGCTGCGCTCGCGGACCGTGATGACGTCGTCCGGGCGGACACGGAACGACGGCTTGTCGACCTTGCCACCGTTGACCTCGATGTGGCCGTGAACGACCATCTGGCGCGCCTGGTAGATGGTGCGGGCGATGCCCGAACGCAGGACCAGGGCGTCGAGGCGACGCTCGAGCTCGACGACAAGCGCCTCGCCCGTCTTGCCTTCGGCCTTCTTCGCGCGGTCGTACGCGCGGGCCATCTGGCGCTCGGAGATGTCGTACTGGGCGCGCAGACGCTGCTTCTCGAGCAGACGCACCTTGTAGTCCGAGTTCTGCTTGCGGCCACGGCCGTGCTCGCCCGGCGGGTAGGGGCGGGCCTCGAAGTACTTGACGGCCTTCGGGGTCAGCGCAATGCCGAGGGCACGCGACTTCTTGACCTTGGGTCGCTTCTGGTTCACGTGGAACCTACCTCCATGTAAGTTAGGTGAGGCTTACCTTAGCGAGGAGGACGTAATGTCTCGACCACATGGGATCCCCCTGCCCAGTGCGCGTCGAAGTTCAGATCCAAACGAAACAGGATCTGCTTTCGACGACGATTGGCAGAGTCAGCCGCGTCCCAGGGAAGGCGCTCGACAGCTCACCGGAGCCGAGCGCGTACGAACCCTCGTAGAGTCCAACGCCTCAGTATCCCTCACTCTGCCGGGTGCTCACGACACGCACGAGCCGGACGGGTTCGGGACGGGAATGCCGGCCGCTAGGACCGTCACTCCGGACGGGGACGTGATTCTCCTTGTGTCAGGGGAATCCGCGGCTGCCAGGGCAGCCGCTCACGCCCAGGACGACGACCTCACCGCCGTGATCGAGATCACGGACGTGGCGCCGGTGTCCGTGCCCCATCGTATCCGAGGCCGCGCGTGGCTGGCGGGCTGGCTCACTCCGGTGCGCGGGGACGACCGCGCCGCATGCGCCGCCCTGCTCGCCGAGCGCCATCCGGTGGGCGAGCTGCTGGGCATGGGCGAGGCCCTCGACCCCGATCCCTCCCCCGGCCGCTACGGGCGCCCCGCCTGGATGCTGCTGCGGCTGGAGGTCGGCGAGATCACCGTCGACGACCTGTGGGGCTCCGGCCACGTGGACCCCGACGCGCTGGCCGCCGCCGAGCCGGACCCGATGGTGGCCCACGAGACGGAGCTGCTCCAGCACCTGTACGCCGAACACGGCGACCGGGTCCGCGAGCTGTGCGGCCTGCTGGGCCCGCGCGCCGACGCCGGGCTGGACGCGGTCCCGCTCGCCCTGGACCGGCTCGGCCTGCGGGTCCGCTTCACCGGCGCCGCGGGCGGCCCCTTCGACGCGCGCTTCGACTTCCCGACACCGGTCCACGACATCGGCGGGCTGCGCCGGGCGATGCACACGCTCTTCGCCGCCGCCGGTCACTGAACGCCCGTCACTGTCCCGCCGGGCACGTGGCCAACAGTTCCTGGAGCGCGAGCTTCTCGGGGGCGGTGACGGACAGCCGGTACTTGTGCTTGATGCCGGTGTAGCGGCGCGCGTACTCGCACCAGTACTCCCGCCGCGGCGGGCGCCACTTGTCCGCGGTCTTGCTGCTCTTGTCGTAGTTCGTCTGCTTGTCCGCCGCGAGCAGCACGTCGAGGTCGTTGGCGTACTCCAGTCGGCGCTGCGGGGTCCAGGCGTACGCGCCCGCGCGCCAGGCGGCGCCGAGGGCGACGACGTGGTCGGTCTGGATCTGCGAGGCCCGCCGGTAGTAATAGGGGAGGGACTTCCCGGTGTAGGGGTCGTGCAGCACCCCGGACACCACCACGCAGGGATTGCGGTCGCCCTCGCGCAGCTCGCTCAGGTCGCGGCGCAGCACGTCGTCACGGGTGTCGCAGCCGTTGCGGCCGCCGACGGCGTCGGTCTCGTCGGACCAGTACCTGCCGAAGTTCTCCCGCTTGTACGTCTGCCAGTTCTTGCCCCACTCGACGGTGAGGCCGTTCAGCTGGGACCTGGCCGCGGCCGCGGCGGGCGGGAACCCGGGGCCGGTCAGCGGCGCCCGCGCGAGCAGCGCCGCCGCGCTGGCCCGGGCCGCCGCTTCCCGCTGCTCGTGGTGGCACCCGCCGACCAGGAGCGCCGCCACCACGGCGAGGACGGCTCCCGCGCAACGCTGACCCATGGGACGACCCTAGGTCGGGGCCCGGCCGCGCGCAGCGCGGGGCGCGCCCGCGACCCCGGACGGTCAGTTCCCGCGCAGCCGCTCGCGCACCTTCTCCACCACGTCCGCGTACCGCGCCTCCGCCCCGTACCGCGTCGGCTCGTAGTACCGCTTGCCGTGGATCTCGTCCGGCGCGTACTGCTGCGCCGCGATCGCGCCCGGCACGTCGTGCGGGTACACGTACCCCACCGCGTGCCCCAGCTTCGCCGCCCCCTTGTAGTGGCCGTCCCGCAGGTGCGCGGGGACCGGCCCCGTCAGTCCCGCCCGCACGTCGGCGAGGGCGGCCCCGATCGCGGTGGTGGCCGTGTTCGACTTGGGCGCCAGCGCCAGCGCGATCGTCGCGTGGCTCAGGGTCAGCGCGGCCTCCGGGAAGCCGATCATCGCCACCGCCTGGGCCGCCGCGACGGCGGTCGGCAGGGCGGTCGGGTCCGCGAGGCCGATGTCCTCGCTCGCCGAGATCATCAGGCGGCGCGCGATGAAGCGGGGGTCCTCCCCCGCCTCGATCATCCGGGCCAGGTAGTGCAGGGCGGCGTCCACGTCGGAGCCGCGGATCGACTTGATCAGGGCGCTGGCCACGTCGTAGTGCTGGTCGCCGTCCCGGTCGTACTTCACGGCCGCCCGGTCGACGGCCTCCTCCACGGTCTGGAGGGTGATCTCGGCCTCGCCCTTGGCGAGGGCCGATCCGGCGCCCGCCTCCAGCGCGGTCAGCGCGCGCCGCGCGTCGCCGCCCGCGATCCGCAGCAGGTGCGCCTCGGCATCGGCCGGCAGGGTGACCGCCCCGCCGAGTCCGCGCTCCTCGGTGAGCGCCCGTGCCATCAGCGCGCTGAGGTCCTCGTCGGTGAGCGGTTCGAGGGTGAGCAGCAGGGAGCGCGAGAGCAGCGGCGAGATGATCGAGAAGTACGGGTTCTCGGTGGTCGCGGCGATCAGGGTGACCCAGCGGTTCTCGACGGCCGGGAGGAGGGAGTCCTGCTGGGCCTTGCTGAAGCGGTGGATCTCGTCGAGGAAGAGGACGGTCTCCTTGCCGTACCCCCCGGCGGCCCGCCGGGCGCCCTCGATGACCGCGCGGACCTCCTTGACCCCGGCGGTGATCGCGGAGAGCTCCACGAACCGCTTCTGGGTGGCCTGGCTGACGACGTACGCCAAGGTGGTCTTGCCGATGCCGGGCGGACCCCACAGGATCACCGAGGAGGCGCCGGCCGGACCCCCGGCCCCGTCGCCCACCAGGCGGCGCAGCGGAGAGCCGGGCTTGAGCAGGTGCTGCTGGCCGACGACCTCGTCCAGGGTGCGCGGGCGCATCCGGACGGCGAGCGGAGAACTCGACGGGTCCTTCTCCTGGCGGTCCTCGGCTGCTGCGGTGAAGAGGTCTGGTTCCACCCCGAAAGCCTATGCGAGGCCACCGACAGTGCGGCCCCGCGCGCTCACGAGGTCCAGAAGTCCCACCAGCGGGTCAGGATCAGCATGCCGATGATCCCGACGTGCAGTACCGGCAGCACCCACGCGAACTCGCCGAAGAAGCCCCGCAGCCAGGACGGCGCCGGCAGCAGGCCCTCCCGGACGTTGTGGGCGGTGACGTACCAGAAGAGGAAGATCGTCGCGACCCAGGCCAGGGAGCACCACAGGCACAGCGAGTTGATGTTGTACAGCGACTGGTACATCAGCCAGGCGCAGAAGCCGACGCCGAAGAGGGCTCCGGCATTGAGGGTCAGCCAGTACCAGGGACGAAAGCGCGCCCCGGCCAGCAGGCTCATGCCCACGCAGACGACGATCCCGTAGGCGACCAGGCCGAGCATCGGGTTCGGGAAGCCGAAGGCGGACGCCTGGTCGCTCTTCATGATGTTGCCGCAGGAGACGACCGGGTTCAGGCTGCAGCCCGGGGTGAAGTTCGGGTCCTCCAGCAGCTTGAACTTGTCGATGGTGATCACCCAGGCGGCGAGCAGGCCCGCGGCTCCCGTGATCACCAGCAGCCAGGCCAGCGCCCGACTGCCGCCGACGGTCCGCGGAACGTCACTACCGGTGGTGGTCGTCATACGGCCGCTCTCCCACATCCGTGCAAGCAAGGTCGACAAGCAGGGGCCATTGTGCCGTACGGGGCCGACGGTCCACCGTTCGGTGCGCATAAGTACGCCACCGCCGCGACGGCCGGGTGGCTGCGCCGTCGCGGCGGTGGTGGGTCGTGCGCGCCCCGGGCGGGGCGCGGGTCAGGCCAGCTTCGCGCGCACCGCTTCGACCACGTCGGCCAGGGCGACCGGGGTCTGGTCCCCGGACTCCATGTCCTTGAGCTGGACGACGCCCTCGGCGAGGTCCCGGTCTCCGGCGACCACGGTGAAGCGGGCCCCGGAGCGGTTGGCGTCCTTCATCGCGCCCTTGAGGCCCTTGCCCCCGAAGGAGAAGTCCGCGGCGATCCCGGCCCGGCGCAGCTGGGTCACGGTGTCGAAGAGGGCGCGGCGCGCCTCCTCGCCGAGCCCGACCGCGAAGACCGTC
The DNA here is from genome assembly GCF_042730635.1 of Streptomyces sp. NPDC059917. Classification (NCBI taxonomy): domain Bacteria; kingdom Bacillati; phylum Actinomycetota; class Actinomycetes; order Kitasatosporales; family Streptomycetaceae; genus Streptomyces; species Streptomyces sp. NPDC059917. Next base: position 6,928 of record NZ_JBHWLC010000096.1, on the reverse strand, counting down.
GTGGACGCGGGGATGTCCAGCTCGATGCCCTCCGCCTCCAGCGCCAGCACCGTACGGTCCACGCCGAGGGCCCAGCCCACGGACGGCAGCGCGGGGCCGCCGATCATCTCGGAGAGGCCGTCGTAGCGGCCGCCGCCGCCCACCGCGGACTGGGAGCCCAGACCGTCGTGGACGAACTCGAAGGTGGTCCGCGTGTAGTAGTCGAGCCCGCGCACCAGCTTCTCGTCGTCCTCGAAGACCACTCCGGCCGCCGTCACCAGCGCCCGCACCTCCTCGTGGTACGCCTTGCACGCGTCGCACAGGTAGTCGCGCAACACCGGCGCCCCGACGAGCTGGGCCTGTACGTCGGCCCGCTTGTCGTCGAGGACGCGCAGCGGGTTGATCTCGGCCCGGCGCACCGTCTCGGCGTCCAGGTCCAGCCCGCGCAGGAAGGCCTGGAGCGCCTCGCGGTAGACGGGGCGGCACTCCTTGTCGCCCAGCGAGTTCAGCAGGATCCGGAAGTTCCGCAGCCCCAGCGAGCGGTAGGCCTGGTCGGCGAGGATGATCAGCTCGGCGTCCAGCGCCGGGTCCTCGCCGCCGATCGCCTCGGCGCCGACCTGCGAGAAGTGGCGGTAGCGGCCCTTCTGGGCGCGCTCGTAGCGGTAGTACGAGCCGGAGTACCAGAGCTTGACGGGCAGGCCGCCGAGCTTGTGCAGGTTGCCCTGGAGCGCGGCGCGCAGCACGGAGGCGGTGCCCTCGGGGCGCAGGGCGAGCTCGTCGCCGCCCTTCGTCGTGAGGGTGTACATCTCCTTGCTGACGATGTCGGTGGACTCGCCGACGCCGCGCGAGAAGAGCTCGACGTTCTCGAAGCCGGGGGTCTCGACGTACCCGTAGCCCGAGTTCCTCAGCGGGGCGGCGATCGCCTCGCGCACCGCGAGGAAGCTGGCCGAGCGGGGCGGCAGCAGGTCGTACGTGCCCTTGGGGGCCTGGAAAGTACTCACGAAACTCGTCACATTCCTCGTCGTGGAGCGGGGCCCGCTCCGTGGCCGGCGGCGACTTCCCTCAGGTAGGGGTTGGTCGCGCGCTCACGGCCGATGCTGGTCTGGGGACCGTGGCCGGACAGCACCACGGTCGAGTCGTCGAGCGGCAGGCACACGCGGGCCAGCGAGGCGAGCATCTCGGTGTGGGAGCCGCCGGGCAGGTCCGTGCGCCCGATGGAGCCGGCGAAGAGCAGGTCGCCCGAGAAGAACACCGACGGGACGTCGGCCGCTTCGGGGACCTGGAAGGTCACCGACCCCTTCGTATGCCCCGGCGCGTGCGCGACGGTGAACTCCAGACCGGCCAGGGCCAGCCGCGCTCCGTCGGTCAGCTCGCGGACGTCGTCCGGCTCGCCGACGGTGAGCTCGCCCATGAGCGGCATCCCGATGGAGCGGCCGAGGGCCTTCTCCGGGTCGCTCATCATGTAGCGGTCGCTCGGGTGGATCCAGGCGGGGACGTCGTGCGCTCCGCACACGGGGACCACCGAGGCCACGTGGTCGATGTGGCCGTGGGTGAGGACGACCGCGACGGGCTTGAGCCGATGCTTCTTCAGCGTCTCCTCGACACCCTGGGCGGCCTGGTGGCCCGGGTCGATGATGACGCACTCCTCACCCGCGGCGGGGGCGACCACATAGCAGTTGGTCCCCCAGGCCCCGGCCGGGAACCCGGCAATCAGCACGTTCGTCCTCAATCGTCAGGTGGGGTAGGTGCAGATCAGAGCCTACCGGCGACGCTCATCACACAGCGAACCCATATACGGTACGGCCTGGGCGGTGCCCACAGCCCACAGGCCCACTGCAACGAGGAGACAGACCCGGTGGTCACGAGCGATCAGCGGCGGCGCCAGCTCGCCAGGGAGAAGTTCGAGCGTCAGCAGGAGCGCAGGGCCAAGGCCCGGCAGAAGGCCCGCAGACGGACCGCGGTGATCGGCGCGGCCGCGGCCGTGGTGATCGCGGTGCTGGTCGGTCTGACCGTGGGCGGCGTGTTCGACGGGAAGAAGGACACGAAGGACTCCGCCGCGGACCCGGCGCCCTCGCCGACCCCCACTCCCAAGACGTCGCCGTCGCCGGCCATGGCGATCGACGCCAAGGCGAAGTACGCCTTCTCCCTCAAGACCAACGAGGGCGAGATCAAGATCGACATGGACGCGGCGAAGACCCCGCAGACCGTGAACTCGTTCAAGTCGCTCGCGGACAAGGGCTTCTTCGACAACACCAAGTGCCACCGGCTGACCACCGAGGGGATCTTCGTCCTCCAGTGCGGCGACCCCGAGGGCACCGGCATGGGCGGCCCGGGCTACACGATCGCGGACGAGAACCTCGACGCGCTCGGCAAGCCGGGCGCGGACGGCAAGGTCGTCTACCCGACCGGCACGGTCGCGATGGCCAACACCGGCCAGCCCGGCTCCGGCGGCAGCCAGTTCTTCCTGGTCTACAAGGACAGCCCGCTGCCGCCCAGCTACACCCCCTTCGGGACGATGGATGCCGGCGGTCTCAAGATCGTCCAGGACGTGGCCAAGGAGGGCGTCGCCGACGGCGACAAGGCTCCCGCGCCGAAGAAGCCGGTGACCATCGAGAAGGCCGCGGTCACCAAGAACTAGTGCGGGCCCTAGCCTGAACGGACCGTCGCGACCGGCGAGATTGCGTCGTGCTGGATGCGGACAGCCGGGGCGGCGGTCGCCTATGTTGGCGTTGTGCGGGGCGGGCGCTGCCCGCCCTAGGAAACTGTGGACGATGCCAGGGGGCGAACACCCCCGCAGGCATCAGGTGGAGGAGGCGCTGTGAGCAGCGACCCGTGGGGCCGCGTCGACGAGACGGGCACCGTGTACGTGCGTACTGCCGATGGCGAACAGGTCGTCGGCTCCTGGCAGGCGGGCACCCCTGAGGAGGCCCTGGCCTACTTCGAGCGCAAGTACGAGGGCCTGGTGGTCGAGATCGGCCTCCTCGAGCGGCGGGTGCGGACCACCGATCTGTCCTCCAAGGACGCGACGACGGCGATCGACCACCTGCGCACGCAGGTGGACGAGCACCACGCGGTCGGCGACCTCGCCGCGCTGCGGGTGCGCCTCGACAAGCTGGTCGCGACCGTGGACTCGCGTCGCGAGGAGCGCAAGGTCCAGAAGGCGAAGCAGACCGACGAGGCCCGCCTCGCCAAGGACAAGCTCGTCGCCGAGGCCGAGGAACTGGCGCAGAGCGACCAGTGGCGCAGTGCCGGGGAGCGGCTGCGGGCGCTCGTGGACACCTGGAAGGCGCTGCCCCGCCTCGACCGCAAGTCGGACGACGAGCTGTGGCACCGCTTCTCGCACGCCCGCTCCGCCTTCTCCAAGCGTCGCAAGGCGCACTTCGCGTCCCTGGACGCGCAGCGCGAGGACGCGCGCAAGGCCAAGGAGAAGCTGGTCGCCGAGGCCGAGTCGCTGTCCAAGTCGACCGACTGGGGCACGACGGCCGCCCGCTACCGCGAGCTGATGGCGGACTGGAAGGCCGTCGGGCGGGCGCAGCGCGAGTCCGAGGACGACCTGTGGAACCGTTTCCGCGGGGCGCAGGACGTCTTCTTCGCGGCGCGCGGCGAGGTCTTCGCCGAGCGCGACGCCGAGCAGGACGAGAACCTCAAGCTCAAGGAGGAGCTGGCCGACGAGGCCGAGAAGCTCCTGCCGATCACGGACCTGAAGGCGGCGCGGGCCGCCTTCCGTTCCCTGAACGAGCGCTGGGAGGCCATCGGCCACGTACCGCGTGACGCGCGGCCCAAGGTCGAGGGCCGGATGCACACGGTCGAGCGCGCCCTGCAGGAGACCGAGGAGAACGAGTGGCGCCGGACGAACCCGGAGGCGCGTGCGCGCGCCGCGGGTCTGACCGGTCAGCTCCAGGCGGCCGTGGACAAGCTCCGCGGCCAGGTCGACGCGGCGCGCGCCGCGGGCAACAACGCGAAGGCCGACAAGCTGGGGCGTGAGCTGGAAGGCCGTCAGGCACTGCTGGACCAGGCGCTCAAGGGCCTGGAGGAGTTCGGCGGCTGATTTCCCCGGCCCTCGGACACGACTCGGGGCCCGGTGGTGGGAGGACTTCCCACCACCGGGCCCCGCTGTCGTTTCCGAGGGCGTACGGTCCGCCCTACGGCCTGCGGGCCGAGGTCACGCGGTAGACGTCGTAGACCCCCTCCACGCCGCGCACGGCCTTCAGGACGTGGCCCAGGTGCTTCGGGTCCCCCATCTCGAAGGTGAAGCGCGAGGTGGCGACGCGGTCGCGGGAGGTCTGGACGGCCGCCGACAGGATGTTGACGTGCTGGTCCGACAGCACCCGGGTGACGTCCGACAGCAGCCGGGACCGGTCCAGCGCCTCGACCTGGATGGCGACCAGGAAGACGGACGACTGGGTCGGGGCCCATTCGACGGCGAGGATCCGCTCGGGCTGCTGCGAGAGCGAGTCGACGTTGACGCAGTCGGCCCGGTGGACCGATACGCCGCTGCCGCGCGTGACGAACCCGATGATCGGGTCGCCGGGCACCGGCGTGCAGCAGCGGGCGAGCTTCACCCAGACGTCGTCGACGCCCTTGACCACCACGCCCGGGTCCGCGTTGTTGCGGCGCTTGCCGCGGGTGCGCGAGGGCGGGACGCTCTCCTCGATGTCCTCGTTGGCCGCGTCCTCGCCGCCGAGGGCCTGGACCAGCTTCTGCACGACGCCCTGCGCGGCCACGTGGCCCTCGCCGATCGCCGCGTAGAGCGAGGAGATGTCGGGGTAGCGCATCTCGTGGGCGAGGGTGACGAGCGAGTCGCCGGTGAGGATCCGCTGGATCGGCAGGTTCTGCTTGCGCATGGCCCGCGCGATGGCGTCCTTGCCCTGCTCGATGGCCTCGTCGCGGCGCTCCTTGGAGAACCAGGCGCGGATCTTGTTGCGGGCGCGCGGGGACTTCACGAAGCCCAGCCAGTCGCGGGACGGGCCCGCGCCCTCGGCCTTGGAGGTGAAGACCTCGATCAGGTCGCCGTTGTCGAGGGTGGATTCGAGCGGGACCAGCCGCCCGTTGACCCGTGCCCCTATGGTCCGGTGGCCGACCTCGGTGTGGACGGCGTACGCGAAGTCCACCGAGGTGGCGCCCGCGGGCAGGGCGATGACGTCGCCCTTGGGCGTGAAGACGAAGACCTCGTTGCGCGAGAGGTCGAAGCGCAGCGAGTCCAGGAACTCGCCCGGGTCCTCGGTCTCCTTCTGCCAGTCGAGCAACTGGCGCAGCCAGGCCATGTCGTTGACGGTGTCCTGGCCCGCGGTGCCCTTGGCGGCCTGCGGGACGTCGGTGCGGACCTTGGAGGCTCCGGCGACCGTCTGCTGCTTGTACTTCCAGTGCGCGGCGATGCCGTACTCGGCGCGGCGGTGCATGTCGAAGGTGCGGATCTGCAGCTCGACGGGCTTGCCGCTGGGGCCGATGACCGTCGTGTGCAGCGACTGGTACATGTTGAACTTGGGCATCGCGATGTAGTCCTTGAACCGGCCGGGGACCGGGTTCCATCGCGCGTGCACGGTGCCGAGGGCGGCGTAGCAGTCCCGGACGGTGTCGACCAGCACCCGGATGCCGACCAGGTCGTAGATCTCCGCGAAGTCGCGCCCACGGACGATCATCTTCTGGTAGACGCTGTAGTAGTGCTTGGGCCGACCGGTGACGGTGGCCTTGATGCGGGCGGCGCGCAGGTCGCTCTGCACCTCGTCGGTGACGATGGTGAGGTACTCGTCCCGCTTGGGCGCGCGCTCGGCGACGAGGCGGACGATCTCGTCGTACATCTTGGGGTAGAGGATCGCGAAGGCGAGGTCCTCCAGCTCCCACTTGATGGTGTTCATGCCCAGGCGGTGGGCCAGCGGAGCGTAGATCTCCAGCGTCTCGCGGGCCTTCTTCTCCTGCTTCTCCCGCTTGAGGTACCGCATGGTGCGCATGTTGTGCAGGCGGTCGGCGAGCTTGATGACCAGGACGCGGGGGTCCTTGGCCATGGCCACGACCATCTTGCGGACGGTCTCGGCCTGGGCCGCCTCGCCGAACTTGACCCGGTCGAGCTTGGTGACGCCGTCGACGAGGAGGGCGACGGCGTCGCCGAAGTCGCGTCTGAGCTGTTCCAGGCCGTACTCGGTGTCCTCGACGGTGTCGTGGAGGAGACCGGCCATCAGGGTGGCGGGGTCCATGCCCAGCTCGGCGAGGATCGTCGTCACCGCGAGCGGGTGGGTGATGTACGGGTCGCCGCTCTTGCGCTTCTGGCCGCGGTGCCAGCGCTCGGCGACCTGGTACGCCTGCTCGATCTGGCGCAGCGTCGCCGTCTCGATCTTCGGGTCGTTGCTGCGGACTATGCGCAGCAGGGGTTCCAGGACCGGGTTGTACGGGTTGGAACGCTGCACGCCCAGCCGGGCGAGACGGGCGCGCACCCGGTTGGAGGACCCGGCGGACTTCGCGGGCGCGGGGCGCGCCGGGGCGGGTGCGGGGGCCGGTGCGGGGGCCGGTGCCGGCGGGGGCGTGGCGGCCGCCGCGGGCTGCGCGGGCTCGCCCTGCGGGTCGGGCTGCGCGGCGGAGAGTGGCTGGACCTCGTCTGGCAAGAGCGCTCCTCATGCGGATCCGGGGCCGGGTCAGGTCCGGATAACCCATGGTAGCGAGGCTTGCGCCCCCTCGTCCGCCCCGCCCACCCTCCGGACCCCGCAGCACCCCGGGTCCCCCCGCCTCCGGCGGCGCCTCAAACGCCGGCGAGGCTGAAACCCACCACCCCAAGGCCCCGCCACCCCAGCGCCGCCGGAGGCACAGGGACCGGCACCCGGCAGGAACGGGCCCCGCCGGACGGCACCGGCGAGCGGCCCCGGAAACGGCGGAGCGGCGGGCCCCCCGGGGGGGGGCCCCCCCCGCCCCGCGCGCCGGGCGCCGGGAGGCGCCCCGAAGAACCAACCAGCCGCCCCCC
>NZ_JBHWLC010000095.1:0-28949 GCF_042730635.1 Streptomyces sp. NPDC059917 | reverse complement strand
GCCCCGGCGGCGGCGCCCCCCCCCCTCCCCGGGGGGCGCGGGCCCGCGGGGTGTGCGGGGGGCGGGGGGGGGCCGCCCCCCCCGGGGGGGGGGGCGCCACGGCCGGTCGCGGCTCGCGGACCAGCGGGAGCGTCGCGCACGCGGCGAGCAGGGAGGCCGCGGCGACGGCGTACCAGCCGTGCCGGAAGGCGGTGACGACGTGTGCGGGGGTCGGGGTGCCGAGGAGGCCGATCAGGACCGCCACGCCGAGGACCGCACCGATCTGGCGGCCCATCGAGGTGATGGCCGAGCCGGTGGCGAAGCGGGCCGGCGCCAGCGCGGCCGCCGACGCTCCGGTCAGGACCGGGAGCGTCATGCCGACGCCGAGGCCGGTCAGCAGCATGCCGGGCAGGAGCGAGGTCGCGTAGGCCGAGCCGGTGTCGAGCGCGGCGGCCCACCACAGGATGCCGGCGGCGAACAGCACGGTTCCCGCCAGCGCGACGCGACCCGCGCCGAACCGCGCCACGGCCGGTCCGATCCGCAGGGCGACCGGCGGCACCAGCAAGGGCCCCGGCGCGATGGCGAGTCCGGTGCGCAGGGCGGAGTAACCCCATACGCCCTGGCACCACAGCACCGCGCCGAGCAGCATGCCGGCGAAGGCCACGGTGAAGAGCGTCAGGGCGGCCGCGGCGGACGCGAACGCCGGTACCCGCAGCAGGGGCAGCTCGACGATCGGCGCGGGGTGGCCCGCCGAGCGCAGGACGAACCAGACGCCGAGCAGCGCCGCGGCCGCCAGGCCGCCGAGGGTGGCGGCGCTGGTCCATCCCCAGTCGGGAGCCTTGACCAGGCCCAGCGCGAGCGTGGCGATCGATCCGGTGAGGAGGGCGGCGCCGAACAGGTCGGGCAGCGGGCTCTTGACCGCCCCGGCGCGTCCCGGGGACGGCAGTACCTTGACGCCGAGCGCGATCGCCGCGATCCCCACCGGCACGTTGACGAGGAACACCCAACGCCATCCGGCCTCGACGAGCAGTCCGCCGGCCACCGGCCCGAGTCCGGCGGCGATCCCGCCGATGGACGCCCAGGCCCGCACCGCTCCCGCGCGCTTCTCGGGCGCCGTCGTGTCGAGCAGCAGCGCGAGCGAGGTGGGCATCAGCAGCGCGGCACCGGCGGCCTGTACGAGCCGCGCCGCGACCAGCGTCCCGACGCCGGGAGCGAGCGCGCAGCCGACCGAGGCGAGGGTGAACACCGCCAGTCCGGTCAGGAAGACCGGCTTGTGCCCGGAGCGGTCGGCGACGCGGCCGGCGACCACCAGGAGCGCCGCGAAGACGATCGCGTAGCCGTTCAGGACCCAGGAGAGGGAGCCGAGGTCGCTGTCGCCGTACGAGCGGCCGATCGCCGGGAGGGCCACGTTGACGATGAAGAGGTCGAGGTTCGACATGAAGACCGCGGCCGCGACCGTCGCGAAGACGGCGCGTGATCCACGTTGTGGGTTTGAAATTCCAACTGTCATGGGCCGGAGGCTAGCCGGGTGAGTTTGAAAACGCAACGGAGTGGGGGGATGATGGGGACGTGACCTCGAATGCGAAGCAGGGCGAGAACGCGGTTCCGCACCCCGAAGTACCCGGTCGACCGTGCTCCGTGGCCGCCGCGCTGCAACTCATCGGCGAACGCTGGGCCCTGCTGGCGGTCCGCGAGATCTTCTACGGCAACCAGCGCTTCGACCGGATCGTCCGCAACACCGGCGCCCCCCGCGACCGCCTCGCCGCCCGACTGCGCGCGCTGGAGGAGGCGGGCGTGGTCGAGCGCCGCGCCTACAGCGAGCGCCCCCCGCGCTTCGAGTACCACCTCACGGAGGCCGGCCGCGATCTCGCTCCGGTGATGCGGGCGATGCTGACCTGGGGCGATCGCTGGGCGGTGGACACGCCACCGGTCGCCCTCCGGCACCGCGGCGGACCCGGCTCCGCGCACGAGGCCGAGCACGACCTCGACCCGGCGTCGACGTGCCGCACCTGCGGCGAGGAGGTCGCGCCGGGAAGCCTCGCGCTCGACGTACGGGCGCCCGGATGGGACCGGGCCGGACCGACCGAGGGCTCCTGAGCCGAGCGGCGATCGTCGACCCGGGCGCGCTCCCAAGGGCCGCCGGGCCTTAGGGGGTGTCTGACGGATGTCCGTGGCGTCGCGGCGCCCGGCACGCACTCTCGCCGCACCGACCGAAAACCCGAGTACGTCCAGTACGCGGGCTTCCGGTCGGCACGCCGAGAGCACGCACCGGACACCGCTCCTTCCCCATGGACATCCGTCAGACACCCCCTAGCCTGTTGGCATGCCGGAGCCTGTCGTCCCGGGCCGCGCGGGCGGCCGGATCACCCTGAACGCCGCGGACGCCCTGTGGGCCGACCTGACGGCCGACAGCGCCGTACCGACGGCCTCCGAGGTGTTCACCCGCCCCGCCGCCCGTGGCCGAGCGGGGTACGTCCTGCTCGGCTGCCGCGTGGTCGCGATGGACGGGGAGAGCGGCGGCCGGCGGAGCGTCGCGGAGGCGGAGGTGCGCCGCGCGGCAGCGGAGATGAACGCGGTCGAGCTGGACCGCCGGGACCTGGTCCGCATCGGTCCCTTCCGTGGCGCGCCGCGGCGGGAGCCCGGCGGGGGAACCGCGCCGCGATGGCGCGAGCGCATCATGGCGGAGCTGCGGAGCCCGCGCTCCCCGGCGGAGTCGGGCGCCCCGTGGGGGGCGGCGCCGGACGGGTACGGCGGCCGGCCGGCCGAGCCGGCGGGGATCGACTGGCGGCGGATGCTCGTGGCGAAGTCCGACGACCGCGCCGTGCGGACCTGGTGGCTGCCGCGCGCCCTGGTCCGACTGCTCGACGCGGCCGAACACGCCGAAGCGCGCTGGCTGGACGCCGAACGGACCCGCCGGGCGGGCGCGGCGGTCACCGCACCGCCCCCGCGCCACCGGCCCCGATCCGCCGACGACCCGGGGACGCCGGGCGGCGACGGGCCGCTGCTCCCGTCGCGCCCGTACGCGGGGGAGTGGGACGGTCAGCTGTACTCGGTCCTGAGCAGGAGGGCCGGTACCGCCCGCAAGGTGGCCGGATGGGCGTGCGCCGTCTGCCGCACCGCCCCCGCCACCGTGCTCGACCACTGCCACGAACACGGCTACGTCCGCGCCCCCGTGTGCCAGTCCTGCAACACCCGCGAACGCCCGGACCACCTGTACCGCAACGACGTCCGCGTCGCCGACCACTACACCCGCCTCTTCGACACCCACGCCGCCGATTGGCTCCGCCACTGGCACCGCTGTCCCGGCTGCCGCACCCGCACCACCCTGCCGCTGCCGCACCTCGCCGCATGGACCGCGCACACGGCCTGCCGGACCCTGCGTCCGACCCACCGCGCCCCCCGCGGCCGCCAACCCTGCGGCGTGCTGCGCGCGTACTGGAGCGGCAGCCACCGCGCGCCCCGCTCCTGCCTGCTCAGCGTCGCCGTCGACTTCTGCCCCTCCGGCGAACACCGCCTCCTGGCGCAGATGCCCTACCGCGAAGCCGTCGAACGCTTCGGTGCCTGGCTGGCCGAGACCGCCCCCACCGTGGCCGCCGCGGCCGGACCGGAACGCCTGGACGACCTCCCCGTCCGGTCCCGGCCGGTCGTCGTCGACACCGGCGGCGAGGGCCTGGCACTCTTCTGACCGGCCAGTATCGAGGAAGCGGTGGCTCTCGTGGGGTCGCCTCCGCGAGACTGCTCGACATGCTCGACGCGTCCGACAGCGCCCTGGTCGTCGCCGCCCTCACCGGTGCGACGGCCATCGTGGCCAGTTCGCTGGCGAGTTGGCTGACCAGCAGGGGCAACGCCCACGCCGCGCGGATCCAGGTCGAGGCCACGACCGCGGCCCAGCGCCGCGGCGGCATCCGGCAGAGCAGGCGGGCCGTCTATCTGGCCACGATCGAGCAGGCCCACACCGTCGCCGACGGGCTCCGCGGGGTCGACGGCCTGTCGACCGGCGAGTCGGACGCCGCACTGGCCGCTCACCGCGAGCGGCACCAGCAGTTGCGGCGCGCGGTGACCTCGGTCGATCTGGAGGGGCCTGCCGCCGTCAGGGTCGCGGCATCGAACCTGTTGATCATGTCGGGGACGCTCTCCACGGCCTTGGCGGCCGTGGTCGAGAACCCGTGCAGGGAGAACCGTCGCGAGTTCCAGCGGACGCTGCGCGCCTTCATCCGGCTGATCGGCCCGTTCGTCCAGGCGGCCGCCGCGGTGCTGGACGAGACGTAGGCGCGCGGCGCCGCGGACCCGCGCGGCCCCCGGCAGGTCACCCCCACGGGTCCGCCGGGAATACACCGGCCGGGCCTCCCGTTGGAGCACATGGTTGAAAAAGAAACAATCATGGAGAGGGAGCCAGGAAGACATGGGAGCCACGGGAGCCATGCAGTTCGGGATCTTCACCGTCGGTGACGTCACGGTCGATCCGACGACCGGACGCGCGCCCAGCGAGCACGAGCGCATCAAGGCCATGCTCGCCATCGCGCAGAAGGCCGAAGAGGTCGGACTCGACGTCTTCGCCACCGGCGAGCACCACAATCCGCCGTTCGTCCCCTCCTCGCCGACGACCCTGCTCGGCTACATCGGCGCGCGCACCGAGTCCCTGATCCTGTCCACGTCGACGACGCTGATCACCACCAACGACCCGGTGAAGATCGCCGAGGACTTCGCGATGCTCCAGCACGTCACGGACGGCCGCGTCGACGTGATGATGGGCCGCGGCAACACCGGCCCGGTCTACCCGTGGTTCGGCAAGGACATCCGCGACGGCATCGACCTCGCCATCGAGAACTACGCGCTGCTGCGTCGGCTGTGGGACGAGGACGTCGTCACCTGGAAGGGCAAGTTCCGCACACCGCTGCAGTCCTTCACCTCCACCCCTCGCCCACTGGACGGCGTGGCGCCCTTCGTGTGGCACGGCTCCATCCGCTCGCCGGAGATCGCCGAGCAGGCCGCCTACTACGGCGACGGCTTCTTCCACAACAACATCTTCTGGCCCGCCTCCCACACCCGGCAGATGGTGGACCTGTACCGCCGGCGCTACGCCCACTACGGGCACGGCACCCCCGAACAGGCCGTCGTCGGACTCGGCGGCCAGGTGTTCATGCGCAGGAACTCGCAGGACGCGGTGCGCGAGTTCCGCCCGTACTTCGACAACGCGCCGGTGTACGGTCACGGCCCGTCCCTGGAGGAGTTCACCTCCCAGACGCCCCTGACCGTCGGATCGCCGCAGCAGGTCATCGAGCGCACCCTGTCCTTCCGGGACTACGCCGGTGACTACCAGCGCCAGCTCTTCCTCATGGACCACGCGGGCCTGCCCCTCAAGACCGTCCTGGAGCAGCTCGACCTGCTCGGCGAGGAAGTCGTGCCGGTGCTGCGCAAGGAGTTCGCGAGCCTGCGCGCGGCCGGTGTGCCGGACGCGCCGACGCATTCCGCCCGCGTGGCGGCGGTCCAGAGCGCCCCGGTGAACGAGACGGAGGCATCATGAAGCTCGTCGTCGTGACCGCGGGCCTGAGCACCCCCTCCTCCACGCGCCTGCTGGCCGACCGCCTCGCGGCGGCGACCGTGGCGCACCGGGACGCCGGGGAAGATGCGATCCAGCTGGTGGAGCCGCTGGAGCTGAGGGAACTGGCGACGGAGATCGGCCGGCACCTCGTCACGGGGTTCCCGCCCGCGCGACTGGCCGCCGCGCTCGACGCGGTGGCCGCCGCGGACGGTCTGATCGCCGTGACACCGGTCTTCGCCGCCTCCTACAGCGGCCTGTTCAAGTCGTTCTTCGACCTCATCGACAAGGACGCCCTGACCGGGAAACCGGTGCTCCTCGGAGCGACCGGCGGTTCGCCCCGGCACTCGCTGGTCACCGAACACGCCCTGCGCCCGCTGTTCAGCTACCTGCGCGCCCTCGTCACGCCCACCGCCGTGTACGCGGCCTCGGAGGACTGGGGCGACGCGGGACTGGAGCACCGCATCGCCCGGGCGGGCGCGGAGCTGGCCCGGTCCATGGCATCTGCCGCATCCGCCGCACCCGCCACCACCCTCTCCACCCGCGCCGCGATCGCTCCCCGTTCGTTGACGGGATCGATCACCTCGGTGGACCCGGCGGACGGCTTCCAGGTGATCCCGTTCGAAGAGCGCCTGGCCGCGCTGCGGTCCGAGTAGGGGAGTCCCTTCGACCGCTGCCGTCGGGCACGGCCCCTCAGATCCCGGTGGAGAGGGCCACGTGGCGCCACCGGTCGAGCTCGCTCCGCACCAGATCCAGCTTCGCCTCGACGCGCTCGACCGCGTCCGCACCCAGTTGCAGGCGCAGCGGAGGCGCGGCGACCTCGGTGATGTCGACGATGGCCCGCGCCGCCTTCACCGGATCGCCCGGCTGGTGGCCGTCGTTCTCGGCCAGCGCCTCGCGCACCGGCCCCGCGCCGGCGACGTAGTCGGGGATGGAGGCCGGTTCGACCCGCATGCTGGAGCTGCTGAGGAAGTCGGTGCGGAACCCGCCCGGTTCCACGATCGTGACGTGGACGCCGAGCGGCGCCAACTCGCCGTGCAGCGCCTCGGAGACGCCCTCGAGGGCGAACTTCGAGGCGCCGTACAGGCCCGCCGCCGGAGCGGTGGCGAAGCCGCCCACGGAGCCGATGTTCAGGACGTGGCCGGAGCGCTGGGCGCGCAAGGTCGGCAGCGTCGCCCGCAAGGTGTTGAGCACGCCGAAGACGTTGACGTCGAACAGTGCTCGGGCCGCCTCGTCGGAGATCTCCTCGATCGCGCCGATGAGGCCGTAACCGGCGTTGTTGGCCACGACGTCGATCCGGCCGAACCTCTCCAGACCCGCCTCCACCGCCGCCGTCAGCTGCTCCGGCTCGGTGACGTCCGCGTCCACCGCCAGCAGTCCCGCACGCCCCTGGGGGTACGCCCGGCGCACCGCGGCGGCGTCCCTCGCCGTGGCGATCACGCCGTGCCCCCGGTCCAGTGCCTCCCGGGTGATCTGGGCGCCGAGCCCGCGCGACGCCCCGGTGACGAACCACACGCTCATGTTCTCCCCTGTTTCCCTGTTCCGCTGTTCCCCGTGCCGCCGTTTCCGGACCCGACGGGCCGATGACCAGACGCTAGAACCTAGAGTCGGGTCTAGATCAACAGGCAGGTGGGGAAGGGGGGCTCGTGGACCTGAGCATCGGTGAGGTGGCGCGGCGCAGTGGACTGAGCGTGCACGCGCTGCGGTTCTACGAGCGGGAGGGCCTGTTCGCCAATCCCGTGCGCCGCCTGTCCAACGGCCGCCGGGTCTACCACGAGGAGGACCTGGAGTGGCTGGCCATCTGTACGAAGCTGCGCTCCTCCGGCATGTCCCTCGCGGTGATCCGGCAGTACATCGACCTGGCCCGGCAGGGCCCGGGCAACGAACACCAGCGCCTCCAACTGCTGCGCAGGCACGAGGCCCACGTGGAGGCGCAGATGCGCGAGCTGCAGGGCACCCTGGACGTGATGCGGTACAAGGTGCGCGTCTACGAGGAGCACCTCGCCCGCGGCGAGGCCGACCGGCTCTGGAATCCCTCCCCCTCGGACGCCGGGCAGGACGGCCCCGCCGATCGGTAGGGTGGACGGCTCGGCGGCCGCGACCGGCCCTGGCTCGAAACGGCGTGCCTCAGCGCACGAGGAACCTGGTGACCTGCCGCGCCACGGCCTCCGGGTCGGCGTCCGGCGGTAGCGGGAGCGTGTCGCTGAGCCGCAGCGCCGTGAATCCGTGCACGAGGGACCAGGCCGCCAGCGTCGCGATCTGGGGGTCCCCGTCCCCGGCATGTGCGGTCAGGAGGGCGGCGCCGCGGCGCAGTGACTCGCCCGCGCGGGCCCGGGCGGCGGTCAGTTCGGCGGAGTCCGGGTGGCACAGACCGGGTTGGAACATCACCTCGAAGTGCCCGCGGTGGGTCAGCCCGAACCGTACGTAGGCGACGCCGACTTCGGCGAAGTCGCCGGTCCGTCGCCAGGTGGCGTCGAGCGCGTCGGCGAAGAGGTCGAACCCTTCGACGGCCACCGCGGTGAGCAGGCCGGCCTTGTCGCCGAAGTGGTGGGCGGGCGCGGCGTGGGAGACCCCGGCCCGGCGGGCCAGGTCGCGCAGGCTGACCGCGGAGGCGCCGGTTTCCTCGATGGCCTCGACGGCTGCGGTCAGGAGCGCGCGGCGGAGATCGCCGTGGTGGTAGCTCTGGCGCTCCGCGGCGGGGCGGGACGCGGGGGAGGGGGTCGTCATGGGGCCAGCCTACCTGGATCTAGGCATTGACAGGATGGTGGCGATGAGTGAATCTTTCCAGTGTCAAGTTCTGGACATGCGAAGGATGGACACGCAATGGCTCCCGTGATCGTGCTCGTCATCGGTTGGATCCTGGCCCGCCTCGCCGGATTGCTCGGCCTCTCCGCCCTGGACGGCTGGCAGCCCGCGCTCTGCGTCGCGTTGGCCCTGATGTTCACGCTCACCGGAGTCGCCCACTTCACCGGGCGCCGAGCCGAGATGATCGCGATGGTCCCGCCCGCGCTGCCCCGGGCGGACCTCCTGGTCACGGTCACGGGACTCCTCGAACTGGCCGGAGCGGGCGGCCTGTTGATCCCCGTCCTGCGCCCCCTGGCCGCGATCGGACTCACGGTCATGCTGCTGGCGATGTTCCCCGCCAACGTCCACGCCGCCCGCTCCGGACTCACCCTCGACGGAAAGCCCGTCATGGCACTGGTCCCCCGCACGCTCCTCCAGGTGGTCTTCGTGTCGGCCTGCGTCCTCGCCGCGCTCTGACCTCCGCGACCGTGCGGCGGGACCCGGGTCGCCCGGCGGCGTCACCGGTTGCGGACCCTTCCCTCGCGGAGAGTGAGCACGTACCGTGAAGGGGTGCGATGCAGCCGTTGTGGGGCGGAGATCGACACCGCGAGCCTGCTGCTGATACGGGACCACGACGTCGCGAGGACGGTCCAACTGTTCGGCGGGGAGCTGGACTTCCTGCGCTGCGCCACCGGATGCCGCACGACCGTACCCGCCAAGGTCTTCTACTGGGCGTCCACCGAGCAGAGCCTGATCCGCTCGCACGGGGCGGGCGGGACCGCCGCGCCCGACGCCCTGCGCGCGACGCCGCACGAGAGTCTCCTCGCCGCCTCGCCCGCCCACTTCAAGCACCTGGTCGGCGCGCTGCTGCGGCTGCGGATCGAGGCGGTGCTCGGGTGGTTCACGGAGGTCGACCAGGCGGTGCTCGACCGACGTTGGCGGGAGCTGACCGGGGCGGTGTACTGCGCGCTCGCGGTCGCCGCGGCCGGGGCGCTCCCGCTGGTCGGGGTCGACCCGGACGAGGGGGTCGCGGTCCTGGGCTCCTGCCAGGCGCGGACGTGGCAGAACCTCTGCGCGGCGTGGGCCCTCCGGGCGCGCGGGCTGCCGAGGACCTTCGACGAGGACCTGCGCACGTACGTGGACGGGTCACCGCCCATCGGCGACGCGCTCGGCCGGTTCTCCACCGCCGTCGCCGCCGTCGCGCGGACCGGGGCCAAGGGCGAGCGCGAATGGTTCTACTGCGCCCGGGCCGTCGAGGCCGTCCTGCACCACCGGGCGGGTCTGGCGAACCCGGCCTCCCTCGACTGGGCGATGGAGTACATGAGCCTGGAAATGCGGGTGAAACGGGCCTGGTTCGGTACGTCGCCCACCGAACGGCTGCGGCTGAGCGAGGAACACCTGCGCCCCACCCTGTCGGCCTTCGACCTCGGCCGCCTCATCGAGCTCGAGAAGGGGCTCCGCATCGACGCGTTCCAGCGGCGGCCCCGCCGGGTCGGCAGGAAGTGGGTCAGGACGGAGGAGCGCATCGAGCGGGCGGCGGTCAGGGCGGGCCACCCGAACCTCGCCGCACGGCTCGCCGACCACATCTCCATCCGATTTCCCGAGAACGAGGTCGGCGTCGCCCTGGCCGGAATGATCGACGCGCTCGGAGTCGAATCCCTGGCCATGATGCGCTCCCAGATCTACTCGGGACTGGCCCACCACGGCACGGACGCGGACTTCGATCTGGTGCACGCGGCCCTGGAGCGCAAGACCGGGTCGTTGAACGCCACGGTGCTCCTGGGCGAGGCGCTGATCAGCGCGCGGAACGCGGCGGGCGCCCTGCGCATACTGGAACGCGTGCGGGACCTCGAACCGGCAGAGGACTTCCGCCGGTCGGACCTGTCCGACGTCCGCGCCCTCGCACTGGCCCTCACCGGCCGCACCGAGGAGGCGCTCGCGGAGATCGGCGAACAGGACGCCTGGTCCACACCCGATCGCTGGCTCACCGCGGCCCACCCGTTCCCGCACAAGCACGTGATCGCCACCGCCGTCGTGCTCCGCGAACGCGGTCGGGTCGACCGGGCCCTGGCCCTCCTGGAGCCGCAGTGGGCGAAGCTGCGGCCCAGCCTGCGCCCGTACGTCGCCGTGGAGCTGGCACCGGCGTACTTCACCACCGGCAGGTTCGGTGACGCCGTGACACTGCTGAGGCAAGCCCTGGCCCACGCGCTCGAATTCTCCTCCCTGGTCACTCCGGTCGTCCGGGCGCAGCTCCAGTACGCGCTCCTGCGCGACGACGGGGAACCCGACGAGGAACTGTGGGACCTGCCGCTGAACGCGCTCGACATCCGCGGGCCGGGGGAGGTCACCCACCTCGGAGCCGTCCCCTACAGCCCCGTCGCGGACCTCTACGCCGCGATGGCCAGGCTGGAGCAGCTGCGACGCGGAGCCCCGGGGGCCGCAGCCCTCGACGGGCTGCCGGACCTGCGCGCGCGGGCGGCCGCCCGCGGCGACTGCTTCGTGCACCTCCAGGCCACCCGGGTGGCGGCGCTCGCCGGGGAGGTCCGGCGCGGCGCCCCCGACGCGCGGGCCCCCGACTGGGCAGCCCTCGAACGGCTGGCCGTCGAGCAGTACCGGGTCGATCCGCCGGTCGAGTGCTTCGTGCGCCCCGCGTTGGCCGCGGTCTCGGCCGGGGCGCACCAGGACGCCCTCGCACTCGTGCGCAAGGCCGACCGGCTCGTCGGCCGGGCGATGGCGGGGTTCGCCGACTTCGAGCAGGCCGCCGGTGTGGAGGCGGCGTACCCCGGTGACCTGCGGGAGATCCAGGGCGCGCTCCTGGACGGCGAGGGGTGCGGAGAACTGCGGCGGACGGTGGAGGAGCTGTGGCGGGACCCGGCGCGACGGTTGCTCGGCGCGGGCGCCTCCGCCGGCTCCCGTGCCCACGGGGCCGGTGGCCCGTTCGCCGACGACCGGGCGCTCACCGCCTTCTGCGACCGGACGGGCCTCGCCCGCACCGCCGTCCTCGAACAGGTCGAGCACGGATCCGACCGGCGGTCGCTGGTCCTGACCCTGATCGAGGCCGGCCGGACGCCGGTCGCGGAGGTCGTGATGGCCCTGGACGACCTCGGTCCGCTCGCCGCCCGGCTGGGCACCCGCATCGCCAACTGGACCCCGAGCCGTCCCGGTGACCCCCTCGACGTCCCGCAGTGGCGGACGTTCACCAGCGCGCTCCGCACCGTGCTCCGCGAACGGCTCGGCTCCGCCGACCACGTCGTCGTCATCGAGTCGCCGCAGTTGTACCGGCTGCCCTGGCACCTCGCCCTCGGCCCCTCCTGGACGTGCTCCTACGCGCCGAGCTGGGGATCGCTCATGCTGCGGCCGGACGCCGCGGTCGCACGCCCGGCCGTCGGCGCGGTGTGCGCACCCCGCTTCGGCGAATCCCCGCCCGTCGCGGCGGCGCTGACGGCGTCCCTGGTCGCGAGCCGGGCGGAGGCCGCCGCGGCCGAACTCGCCTTCGCCTCGGCGGACCGGGAGCGGGCGGACGCCGCCGCGCTCGTCCGCATCCTCGAAGGCTGCGACCTCTGCACACTGCTCTGCCACGGCCTGGTCGACACCGGAAGCGCCTCGGTCTCGCTCCTGCTCGCGTCCGAGGGGCGGCTCCCGCCCGGTGACTCCCTGGCCGCCGCCCGTTCCGGCCCCGCCCACCGGTTCGACTGGCGGTCCGCGACGGCCGTGGCCCGCTCGCCCCGCGCCATCTTCTCCGCGGCGTGCTCGAGCGGGCTCAACCACACCCGCGGCGGTCAGCAGGTCGGGCTGTTCAGCGCGCTCCGCCACCGCGGCCTGCGCACCCTGGTCGCGCCGCGCTGGGACATCCTCGCCGAGCAGGTGTTGCCGGTCCTCGACCGCTGCCGCGCCCTCGTGCTGTCCGGCAGCCCACCGGGCGCCGCCCTGCGCACGTCCTGTCTGGAAGCGGAACGGTCCGGCGTGCCCGCCTGGATCGCTTGGTCGATGGCCCTGGAAGGTGACTGGTAGATGACCCGGACCTTGACGTCGGCGTTGGCGGAGCGGGAAGTGGACCCGGACACCGTCCACCACACCCTGCGCTACTACCTCAGCGAACGGCTGGACGACCCGACCACGGAAGAGATGCGCGCCGAACTCGCCCGGGGCTGGGGCCCGGACTTCGCGGCCGACCTGGACCGGCTCGCCGCCGACCCGCTGCTCCTGGAGAACGCGGCGCTCCTCGTCCTGTCGGGTGCCTGGGACGAGCCGGACCAACCCGAGCGGATCCTCCAGATCGCCGCCGACGCCAAGGCCAAACTCCCCGTCATCGAGATCGGGATCATCAGCGTCGCCGCCATGTACGGCCTCTACCTGCTGCGCACCGGCGGCATCAAGCGCAGCCGGCGCACCACCATCCGGCGCGGGGACGGCTCGTTCGAGGAGCGGGAAACGGTCGACTACGCCGACCCGCTCGGCCCGATCGCCGCGCTCGCGCGCTTCCTCGGTCGCGTGCAGCCGCCTCCGTGACGCCCGCCCCGCCGGGTGGCGGTGGCGAACGGCGCCGCGGGTCCGGTCAGTCCGGCAGGCTCAGGAAGAGGTCGCGGCGCGGTACGACGCCCGCCGAGCCCCGCGCCGCGAGCAGTTCCCCGACCGGCCCGTGGCCGGGCAGCAGCGCCGCCGGGTCCATGCAGAACCAGGGCACGAGCACCCGCGGGCTGCGGTGCGCGGCCGGGTGGGGCAGCGGCGGGCCGGGTTCGGCGCGGACCCGGCCGTCGTAGGAGACGAGGTCGACGTCGATCTCCCGCTGCCCCGGCCGGGCGCCGACGCCGTCGTGCCGGAAGGCCTCCTCGACCGCCCGGCCGCGTTCCACCAGCGCGGCGGGGACCAGCGCGGTCCGTACGACGACGATCGCGTGCAAGTACGGGGCGGGCGCACCCGGCGTCGTCGGCGTCGACGGCGCGGACTCGCAGACGGGCGAGAGGGCCGTCACCTCCAGCCCCGGGGTGTCCCCGAGGGCGTCCACGGCGGCCTGCAGACTCGCCAGCCGGTGGCCCGCGTTCGCGCCCAGCGCGATGACCGCCGTACAGGGAGTGCCGAATACGGGGGACGCGGGTCCGCTCGGGGTGTGCGCGAGGTCGTGGGACATGTGTGACTCCGTGGAGAAGGGTGGTGCTCCGATCCTCCACGGGCAGGGCGGTCGGGCGAACTCACCCAACGGCCACTCCGCGTCGCCGAAAGAGGGCGTTCCTTCCCCACGCCCCGCGATCCGTGCTCCTCCTGTGCCGATCGACGTCGCGGGCCGCCCCCGCTCGCGTCAGGCGAAGGTGACCGTGACCGTGGTGAAGCCCAGGGAGCGCAGCATCCCTTCGAGCATCGCGGCCGTGTTGTGTTCGGCGCGCTGTTCCAGCCCGCTCGCCTTGGCCGCCTCGCCGATGCGCTGCACGGCGACCTTCTGCACCGCCTGTTCGCCCGAAGGGTTGTCCGAGAAGAAGTCGCCGAGCCGGTCGAGCAGGCCGCGCTGCTTGGAGACCGCGTACGAACGCGCCGGGTCCAGCGCCGCGGTGCCCAGCCTGGCGTGCGGCAGCCGCAGCGAGGCCGTGGTCCGGTCCGCGTCCACCGTGACGGCCTGTGGGCCGAGCCCGCCCATCTCGACGTACGCCGACACGGAGCCGGCGCCCACGTACAGGGTGCGGGTGCCGCGGATGCCGTCGGGGAGGAACGGTGCGTCGTGTTCCAGGTCCACCACGACCTGGTAGTCGCCCGCCGCGCCCTCGAACCGGCTCAGGTCGCGCAGGGACTTGAGCACGGCCGGGCCGGTCCGGTCGTGGGTGCGCGTGCCGAAGAGGTCTCCCAGGCCCGGCACGGGGAGGAAGCGGAACACGAGGACCAGCGTGGCGGCCGTCACGACGAGGGCGACGGCGATCCGGCCGACCGTGCGGGCCGTGCGGGACCGGTGATCCGGGGCGACGTGCGTCTCCTTGGTGTCCATGCCCACCGGATTCCCCGTCGATCCATGGTCACGCGCGCGCGGCGCGCGGGGTGTGGCGGTTCTTCGTCCGGGAGCCCGACGCTCGCGTGGTCAAGGTCCGCTCTTGGGGTGAGCGGCCGGGGCGGGGCCCACCGGCGGGCGCGGTCGGTCGGGGATCCGCGCGGCCGCCGCGTGCAGGGAGCGCAGGGCGAGCAGCAACACCCCGATGTCGTCCAGGTACACGGGGTCCGGGATCAGGTCCACGGGCGAGATCGTGTACACGACGGCGACCCAGAACAGGGCCTTGTCGCGCAGCGGGATCCCGGCGTCGAGCAGCAGCCGCCGCGCCGCGAAGACGCGCACCAGCAACACGGCGGCGCCGACGGCGAGGGCGGCGGCGACCACGGCGGCCAGGATGAGCCAGGCTTTTGTGTCCATGGCACCCGTATACCCGGTCCGCCCCGGTCCTCCCCGCCGAGGTGCGGTCAGCCGGACGTGGCCGCGTCGGTCGCGGGAGTCGCCGGAGTCGCGGGAGTCACCGGGGCGGTCGGGGCCATGTCGTACGTCACCCACATCGTGCGGGTGGCCACTTGGTCGTACTTGGACCGGGCCCGGTGGTTGTCGTCGGCGGTGATCCAGCGCACCACGCTCCAGCCCTGGTCCGCGGCCGTCGCGCGCAGGGCGTCGAGCAGCAGGTCTGCCGCTCCCGAACCGCGGTGCTCGGGTGCGACGAACAGGTCGTCGAGGAAGCAGCCGACGGTGGCCGAGAGCGGCCGGGCGAACGGACGGTAGTGCGCGAGCCCGACGAGCCGCCCCGCCGCGTCCTCGGCCACCAGGGCGCCGACCTCGTGCGCGGGATCGTTCACCCACGCCCACACCGTCGCGGCGGCGGCCTCCGTCTGCTCCACCGCGTAGAAGTCGGCGTAACCGCGGTAGAGGGCGCGCCACTGGGCGAAGTCGCCGGGCCGGGGCGCGCGGACGGTGATGTCGGGCATGGTGGGGAACTCCTGTACGTGACGGCGGGCGGCGGGCGGACCCGCCCTCCGGTCCGGGGCCTGGGCATCGATCATCGCGCGACGCGACCGCGAGGGCACGCACCGCCCTGTCGAACTGCGCGCCCCCGGGCCGCCACCGTGGACGGGGCGCCCGGCGCGCCGCGGCGTGTACGGACCCGCCCCCTGTCTACGGCTGAGGGGGGATCAGCGCCCGGAACCGGGCCGCCGCCCGCTCGGCCACGGCCTCCACGTACGGCACGTAGGCGTCCGGGTCCGCGTGGTCGGCCATCGGGAAGGCCACGGGACCGGTGTGCCCGGGGGCGTCGAAGGCGACGATCTCGTGGTGGACCAGCTGCTCGGCGAAGCGTTCGGGGTCCCTCGTGGACCAGCTGTAGCGATAGCCGTAGCCCCCCGTGGGGATCTTCGACCGGCTCTCCGTCGCGAAAGCGTACGCGGCGGATCGGCTCGCGACGAAGATCGCGTCGGCGGGCAGGTGCAGCAGGTAGAGCCACCTGTTCGCGTCAACGGACCCCGGCGGCACGTCCGGTGGGGTCCTGAGCCGCCCGGTGTCGGGCAGGTCCGACCAGTCGAAGTGGATCCACCACCCGTGGAGCACCTCGCCGGGACGGCCCCTGATGGTCTCGATGCCGGGCCTGCCCGCGGCCTCCAGCGCCGCGGCCGCCTCGGCGATCGCCCCGAGGACCCGCCGCAGGGCCAGTGCCTCCGCCTGCCGGTTGCGGACCGAGGCGCGCACGCCCGCCCACCACGCGGCGGGGTCGCCCACGGCCTCCCGGACCTCCTCGGGCCAACGCGCGGGAGCGTCCCCCCGGGCCGCCAGCTCGCGGGGGGTGGGACCGCCGGCCAGGGGACGGTCGGCGACGGCCTGTCGGGCCTCCCACCGCCTGAACCGGGCCACGACCTCCTGCCACCGTCGCTCCTTCTCCTGGTACGCCCGTCGCGTGACGTCGCGCGCGCGGGCTTCCCGAGCGGCCAGGCGCGCCTCGATGACGTCCCGGACCGGTCGGTAGACGGCCGCGGCGGCCCGCACCCGCGCCAGGAAGTCCGCTCGGGAGGCGTCGTACCCCGCCCGAGCGCGTCGACGCGTCACCACGGAGTCCCATCTCCGGATGCGGCGCTGCGCCCGTCCCAGCAGCAGTTCCGCCTCGGCGATCCGCCGCACGAGCAGGGCGGCGGCCGTGGTCCAGGCCTTGACCTCCTCGGGAGTGCCGTCCACGTCGATCTCCCGGGGCGGCCAGGTCCGCCAGGAGCCGAGCGCGCGTGCGGAGTCGTCCGCGGGCCGGTCCGGCCCGCCGGGGAAGAGGTACACCGTGACGTCGAGCTCCTCACCGAGCCGACCGCCCGCGTACGGGATGCGTAAGGCCATTGCCCCACCATGGCAGGTCCGGTGGCGCCGGTGGTGCTTCGCGCGCGCCGGGTCCGCCGTCGCGACGCGCCCTTCCGGTCGGGCCCGGCGTCCGGCAGGATGCCCGGTGCGCGCGGGGCCGCTCCCGGGCGCCGACCGTGGGACGGGGGCTCTGTGTGTCAGCAGGTCACGAGCAGGCGCTGCGGGACGCGTTCTACCAGGACCCCTATCCCCGTTACGCCCTTGCCCGGCGGGCCGAAGGACTGACCTGGCTGCCGGAGGCCGACGCCTGGCTGGTCGCGCGAGAGGCGGACGTGCGCGAAGTCCTGCGCCGCGACGCGGACTTCTCCTCCGCGAACGCGCTCCTGCCGGACGTCCCGCTGTCGGAGGCCGCGCTCGGCGTCCTCCCGCGCGGGTTCGGACCGCGGCCGACGGTGGTCTCCACGGACGGGACCGCCCACCACCGCCTCCGGGCCCCGCTGAACCGGGGCCTGTCCTCCGCCCGGATCACGGCGCTGCTGCCGTACGCGCGGGAGCGGGCGCGCGAGCTGGTGGACGCCTTCGCCGCCGACGGCTCGGCCGAGTTGGTCCAGGCGTACGCCCGGAAGCTGCCCGGGCTGGTCATCGGGCACCTCATCGGGCTGGAGCCCGAGGACGCCCTCGCCGCGGTCCACGGCGGCTACCGCGCCGAGGAGTTGTTCTTCCGGCCGCTGACGCCGCAGGAGCAGGCCGCCGCCGCGCGGGACGTGGTGGCGCTCCAACACCTGTTGGACGGCTACGTCCGCGACCGACGGGCCCGTCCACGCGAGGACCTGTGCTCGGACCTCGTGGCGGCCCTGGCGCCGGGGGAGGGCGAGTTGACCCTGGAGCAGCGTCACGAACTGGTGGCCAACCTGCAGAACCTGCTGATCGCCGGATTCCTGACGACGAGCGCGCTGATCTCCACGGCGTTGCTGCACCTGCTCGGCGACCGGGACCAGTGGCGGTCGCTCTGCTCCGATCCGGAGTCGATCCCCTCCGCCGTGGAGGAATGCGCCCGCTTCGATCCCCCCATCCAGGCCTTCCGCCGGATCACGACCCGGTCGGTGACGCTGGGCGGGACCCCACTGCCCCCGGGCGCCGCGGTGCTCGTCGCCTACGCGTCCGCCAACCGCGACGACCTGCGGCACGCGGCGGCCGACCGCTTCGACATCCGACGGCCCGCGGACCGGCGTCACCTCGGCTTCGGCCACGGACCGCACAACTGCCCGGGCTCCCGCCTGGCACGCGCCCAGCTCCACCTGACGCTGGAGCTGTTCTCGCAGACCCTTCCCGGTCTGCGGCTGGACCCGGACCGGCCACCTCCGCCCATGCTCCCGACACTCATCCACCGCTCGCCCCGGACGCTCCACGTGACCTGGTGAGCGTCCGACGGAACAGCCGAACCGACCGACGAAACCATCGGAGGGACTCCCATGCGCGACCGCGCACGACCGACTTCCCTGCTCGCCGCACTCACCGCGCCGCTCCTGCTCACGGGGGCGGTCGCCGCGGTGCCCATCGCGCTCGCCACTCCGGCGAGCGCCGCCCCGCACGGCTGCCAGTCGACGAAGCTGGACCACGCCACGGCCAGCTCGACCTGCCACTACGGACCCGGCCAGCAGCGCGTGGTGATCACCTGCCTGGACGGGGTCAACGGGGAGAGGTACACCTTCTACGGCCCGTGGGCGCAGTGGTACCAGAACTCGAAGGCCTCGTGCGCGGCCGCGTACCGGCAGAACATCTCCTACATCACGATTGAAGTGCGCTGACCTGCGGTTCTATGCGGAGCAGCGGTGGTGGGGGAGTGCCGTGTGCGGATGCGGCGTCGAGGGGCCTGTGCGAGGTTGGTACGAGTGGGGGCTGGACGGGGGGTGTCTTCTTCCCCGAAGGGGTGCATCACAGATGAACCGACTTCTCGCCACTGCCGTGAGCACGGCCGCCGCAGCGCTTCTCGTGACCGGCGGGGCCGCCTCGGCCTTCGCCGCCGCGCCGACCGACGACGCGACGAACAAACTGTGCAGCAGCCTGACCGAACTCAAGGCCGACAACGCGAAGTTGCGTACGCTCGACCCGGCGACCGCGACCAAGGACCAGATCAAGAGCGCGCACAACGCCGTTCAGGACGACTGGAAGACCGTCGCCGAATCCACCGCGCAGTTCAACGCCGCTCAGAAGGACGCGGTGAAGTCCGCGGCCGACGCCGTGAAGAAGACGTACGACGGCCTGCCCGGGGACACCACCGGCGCCGACGCCCTGACCAAGCTCACGCCCGACCTGCAGAAGCTCGACACGGCCGTGGCCAGTGCCCAGTCCGGGCTGAAGTGCGGCTGATCCGACCCTCCACCAGGCCTGCCGGGCCCGCCACGGGACCTGCCACCGACGGCGGTGGTTCGATCGCGCACCGCGATCGGGCCGCCGCCGTCCGTGTTCTCAGCCCGCCAGGAGGGTCCGGATTTCCCGGGCGAGGGCGTCCGGGGCCGTGGCCGGCACCATGTGGTCGGCGTCCGGCAGGATCACGTGACGCCCGTGCGCGGACCGCCCGGCCCGGTGGGCGTGGGAGGCCGTGGCCCGCTCGCGCACGCGGGGCGGCATGCCGATCGAAGGGCGACCCGCGGAGACCACGAGGAGGGGGATCTCCCCGAGGTCCGGCGGGGTGTCGAGGAGGGCCTGGAGATCGCCCCGGGTGTCCTCCAGCTCACGGCCCCGCGTGCGCATCGCGGCGACGGTGTAGCCCTCGGCCCGCATGTCGGCGGCCGCGTCGGCGGGCAGGGCGGCGGTGAGCGAGCGGTAGGCCGGGCCGAGCAGCCCGATCCGGGCCAGCAGGGTGCTGACGCCCTGGCCGATCCGTTCCTGGCGCCGCATCTCGGGGCGGAGCAGCAGGTCACAGGACTCGTCGGCGGGGTCCACGAGCACCAGGGCGGCGATCCGCCCCGGGCGGGCCGCCGCGGCCAGCCGGACGAGGGGCCCGCCCCAGCTGTGCCCGACCAGGAGGAACGGGCCGGGCCCGAGGTGGTCGAGCAGGTCGCCCAGGTCGCGCGCCAGGCGGTCCAGGCGCCGCGGACCGGGGTCGGGGGCGCTGCGACCGAGTCCGCTGCGGTCGTAGACGACGGCGGGAGCGAAGGCCGACACGGCCACCTGGACGGGCGCCCAGTAGGAGCGTCCCGCCGCCAGACCCCCCTCGAAGACCACGGTCGGCAGCGCGGCCGCGGCCCCGTCCGGGGCGTCGGGGCCCGCGAGCCGCTGGTAGAAGAGGCCGCGGCCGTCCCTGGTGGGCGCCAGACCGGCCTCCCCCTGACTGTGCGCGGAGCCGCCGGGCCCGGGACCGGTCGCCGCCCGCCCCCGCCCCGCGTCCTGACCCCGCCCTTGCGCCCGCCCCATCCGGATCACCCTCCTCGTACGTCACTGACCACGGACCACCCGCCACCAGGGCGGGTTAGGTAACCCTAACCACTGGGTCGGGCCGCCGCCTAGGATGACGCCGTGCCCCTCGTACCCGGAAGCCGCACGGTCGCCGCCCCCGCACGGACCCGCCTCGTGGCGGCCGCCGCTGCCGCGGCAACGGTGAGCGCGGGGCTGGGGCTCCGGTCCGTGGCGGGCGGGGAGGTGGCCAAGTACGGCGGCGACGCCCTCTACACGGTCATGCTGCTCGCGCTCGTCGTCGTGGTCGCGCCGCGTACGACGCCCCCGCGGGCCGCCGCGATCGCGCTGGCCGCGAGTTGGGCGATCGAGTTCCTCCAACTCGGCCCGCTGCCGGCGGAGCTGGCGCGGCGCAGCGCCGTGGCCCGTCTCGTCCTCGGTTCCACCTTCAACGCCCCGGACCTGCTCTGGTACGCGGTCGGGGCCGCGGTCGGCTGGTGCGTCCACGCCGTCATACGGCGATCGGGACCTCCTCGATCCAGCAGTCGACCGACTTCGCGGTGATCACGGCCCGGGCCTCCTCGGCATCGGCCCGGGTCAGGAAGGCCCCCGCCGCGGTGACCTCGGGTCCCTCGGGGCGCGTCTCCCGTGTCATGAGGACGCAGATGTGGCGGTGGCGCTCGCGCCGGATCGTGGTGTTCTCCCGCGCCGCGAGCGCCTCGACGAGTTCCCGGGCCGAGGCGATGTCGAGGCCGGGATCGACACCGGCGAGCGGCTGGGTGGGCCAGGCGAACGGCCTTCCGGGGTAGAACGTGTTGAAGAAGCTCTGCTGCGTGCGCTGGAGCACTCCTTCGGTCCAGCCGACGGCCATGGCGGCCACGTAGTCGCGATCGCCCTCGCTCTCCAGGACGAAGACGCGGTCCTCCCTGCCGAAGCGCATGCCGGCGTGTTCGGCCTTCACCCGCTCGGTCTCGGTCCCGGTCGCGCACCTGACGGCCAAGCCGCGGTAGCCGGTGCTGATCTTCACCGCGCAGACGGGCTTGAAGAGCAGGTCGATCGTCGTTTCGGGCTCGCCGGGATCATCGGGTCGGCCGGAGCTGCGCATCAGGAGTTGGCTGTGGCTCGCCGTGAAGGCCAAGAGGTGGAAGTTGCGCTCGCTGCGGAAGAGCTCCTTGCCGGGGGCGAAGTGGTGGTCGCGGTTGAGCCAGGTGCTGTCCGTCATGGGCCGACGATCTCCGTACCGCCCGTGGGGGTCAAATCGTTTGTTCCGCCGGGGCGGCACCTGGCGCGACGGCTCCCGCGATCACACCGGTCAAGTCCTGCGCAGATCAAGACTGTTTGACGCTTGATGCCGAACGTTTTACCTGAATGCGCAAGACGGAGCCGAGTGTCAGGATCTGGTCAAATCCTGTCCGACATGGGCCAGTTGAGATCCATGGGCGCCGATTCGCGCCGCCCCGACGTGTCCGCTCGCCGGTCGCCACCCATCGGAATCCGGACATGTTTCGGCCGATACATGGCGTGTCCATGGCGATCATGAAGATCGCTGGCAACCTCTCCCCATCCCCAACAGCACCACCAGAGCCAGGTCTCCCATCAGCACCGTCAGCACCACGGGAAACCATCGGCTCTGCCCGGCGGGCGGGCCCCGTCCCGGCCGCCGATTCGCTCCACCCCCCACACTTCGAAGGAGTCCGCGTGAAGTCCACGCACCGCCGGAACGCCACCGCCACCGGCGCCCTGCTCGCAGCCGCCGCCCTGTTGACCGTCGGCGTCCAGGCCGGCAGCGCCAGCGCGCAGCCCGAACCGTCCGCGCACACGAACGTCCCCGGTGGCGCACCCGTGCGCAACCCGGGCGCACTGCCCGCTCAGCTCACCCCGAGCCAGCGCGCGGAGCTCATAGCCAAGGCGCAGGGCACCACGGCCGCCACGGCCAAGGAACTCGGTCTCGGCGCGCAGGAGAAGCTCCTGGTCCGTGACGTGGTCAAGGACCAGGACGGCACCACCCACACCCGGTACGAGCGTACGTACGAGGGTCTCCCCGTCCTCGGCGGCGACCTGGTCATCAGCCGCACCACCGCGGACCGCACGCAGAGCGTGAGCAAGGCGTCCGCCGCCCAGCTGCAGGGCGTCTCCACCTCCGCCCCGGCCGACGCGCCGGCGGCGGCCTCCGCGAAGGCCCTCGACGCCGCGAAGTCGATCGGTTCCAAGGCCGACAAGGCCGACGCCGCTCCCCGCAAGGTCGTGTGGATGGCGAACGGCGCGGCGACGCTGGCCTACGAGACCGTCATCGGCGGCCTCCAGGACGACGGGACCCCCAACAAGCTCCACGTCATCACCGACGCCAGGACGGGCGCGAAGCTCCACCAGTGGCAGGGCATCGAGACCGGTGTCGGCAACACCCACTACAGCGGCCAGGTCACCCTCGGCACCTCCGCGTCCGGTGCGAACTACACGCTGACCGACGCCGGCCGCGGCGGCCACAAGACGTACAACCTCAACCGCGGCACGTCGGGCACGGGCACGCTCTTCAGCCAGTCCAGCGACACCTGGGGCAACGGGGCCAACTCCAACGCCGCCACCGCGGGCGCGGACGCCGCCTACGGCGCCGGGGTCACCTGGGACTTCTACAAGAACGTCCTCGGGCGCTCCGGGATCCGCGGCGACGGCGTCGCCGCCTACTCCCGCGTCCACTACGGGAACGCCTACGTCAACGCGTTCTGGGACGACGACTGCTTCTGCATGACCTACGGCGACGGAACGGGCAACAACGACCCGCTGACCTCGCTGGACGTCGCCGGCCACGAGATGACGCACGGCGTCACCGCCGCCACCGCGGGTCTGGAGTACAGCGCCGAATCGGGCGGCCTGAACGAGGCGACCTCCGACATCATGGGCACGTCCGTGGAGTTCTACGCGAACAACCCCAGCGCGCCGGGCAACTACCTCATCGGCGAGCAGATCAACATCAACGGCGACGGCACTCCGCTGCGCTACATGGACAAGCCGAGCAAGGACGGCGGTTCCGCGGACGCGTGGTACTCCGGCGTCGGCAACCTCGACGTCCACTACTCCTCGGGCCCGGCCAACCACTGGTTCTACCTGGCCTCCGAGGGCTCCGGCGCCAAGACGGTCAACGGGGTCAGCTACAACTCGCCGACCTCCGACGGCCTGCCCGTCACCGGCATCGGCCGGGACAAGGCGCAGCTCATCTGGTACAAGGCCCTCACCAGCAAGTTCAACTCCAGCACGGACTACGCGGGTGCCCGCGCCGGGACGATCGCCGCGGCGACCGAGCTGTACGGCGCCGCCAGCACCGAGGTCAAGAACGTGACCGACGCCTGGGCTGCCGTCAACGTGGGCGCGCGTTCGGGTGGCACCACCACCCCGGGGAAGGTCTTCGAGAGCACGACCCGGGTGGCCATCCCGGACTCGCCCGGCCCGGCGGTCACCTCGTCGGTCTCCGTCAGCGGGGTCACCGGCAACGCGCCGAGCGCCCTCAAGGTCGGCGTGAAGGTCACGCACACCTACATCGGCGACCTCCAGATCGACCTCGTGGCCCCCAACGGGACGTCGTTCCGCCTGCAGAACTCCTCGTCCGACTCCACGGCGAACCTGGACAAGACCTTCACGGTCAACGCCTCGGCCGTGGCGGCCAACGGGACCTGGAAGCTGAAGGTCCAGGACAAGGGAGCCGCCGACGTCGGCACGATCACCGACTTCAAGCTCACCTTCTGACACGCACCGATCAGCCGAACGGCCCACCGGCCGCGCCGTGAGGTGCCGTGACATGACGTGAAGGAGATGCCCGGAGCCTCCCCAGGCCCCGGGCATCTCGGCCATGTCAGGTGTCGGTGGCGGTGGCGGTGGCGGCGGCGCTGACGGGCGCGTCGTCCTCCCCGCCGGTGCGTGCTCCTGCCGTGCCGGTGGGCGGGGTCGGGTCGGTCCGGTGGGCGCGTTCGATGTTCTGGCCCCAGTAGGTGCCGGCGACCATCAGCAGGGCGCCGAGAGCGGCCCACGGGGTGAGCCGTTCCCCGCCGAGGCCGATGCCCATGGCGACGGCCCAGATCGGTTCGGTGCCGAGCAGCAGGCTGGCCCGACTGGCGGAGGTGCGTTGTACGGCCCACGTCTGCGCGAGGAAGGCGAACACGCTGCAGAACAGGGCGAGATAGGCCAGCTGGGCCCAGGTGGTGACGCCGCTGTGGACGAGGTCGGGCAGGTGGACGGCGGCGAGCGGCAGGAACAGGGCCGAGCCGACGACCGTCTGCACGGTCGTGAGGTGCAGCGGGTCCACGGCACGGCGCGCGGTGAGCCGGCCGACGAGAACGACGTGCCCGGCCCGGACGAGCGCCGCGGCGAGCATCAACGCGTCCCCGGTGCGCAGCGCGTGCAGCCCGGTGCTGGAGGTGAGCAGCCCGACGGCCACGACGCAGACACCGGCGGCGAGGAAGAAGGTCCCCGGCAGTCGGCGGCCGCCCGCCCGGTCCAGCAGCGGGGTCAGCAGGGGCGTCAACACGATGGTCAGGCTGATGATCAAACCGGCGTTCGCGGCGCTGGTGTGCGCCACCCCGTACGTCTCCAGCACGAGCACGGCCGCCTGGGTGACTCCCAGCAGCGACCCGACGCGTACCTCGGCACGGGTCCAGCGGGCGCGGCCGCGGGTGCGGCAGCGTACGGCCACCAGGGCCGCGCACGCGAGAGCGGACAGCGCGTACCGGGCGAACAGGACCGCCGGCACCGGGAGGGCGACGGTGGCCGTCTTGGCCGCGAGGTAGCTGGAACCCCAGACCAGCGCGACGAGGAAAAGTACCGCATCGGTGCGGCGGGCGACATGCATGCCGCCACGCTGCCCCACCAGCACGTTGAAGGCCACGACCAATCTCTTAACCTACGGTGTAGCGCCACTACAATGTGGGCGTGGACGAACGGCAGCTGCGCATCCTGCGCGAACTCGGAGACCTGGGCAGCGTCAGCGCCGTCGCCGAGGCACTGCACGTGACGCCGTCCGCGATCTCGCAGCAACTGCGACTGCTGCAGCGTTCGATTCCCGTCCCGCTCACCGAACGCGCCGGACGCCGGGTGGTGCTGACCGAAGCGGGCCAGGCCCTGGCCGGGGCGGCCGTCGAGGTCGAGACCGCCCTGGCCCGGGCCCGGAACACGATCAGCGACTTCGCGGAACAGCCCGACGGCGACGTGTCGGTGGCCGCCTTCCACAGCGCGGCGTCCGCGTTCTTCCCGCTGCTGCTCAGCGGCCTCGCCGGTCCCGGGCGCCCGCGCCCCGTACTCGCCGACGAGGACGTCCCCCAGGACCGTTTCCCCACCCTCACCCGTGACTACGATCTCGTTCTCGCCCACCGGCTCGACCACGGCCCGCCCTGGCCGCGGACGGTGGCCTCGGCGACGCTGCTGCGCGAGCCCCTCGACGTCGCCCTGCCGGTCGGTCATCCGCTGGCGGCCAAGGCGCGGCTCACCCCGCGGGACGTGGCGGACCAGCCGTGGATCACGGTGCACGACGGCTTCCCCCTGATGTCCACCATCGAGGCCATCGCCGCCGTGGCCAACCGCCGACTCGACATCGTCCACCGCATCAACGAGTTCGCGGTGGTCGCCGAGGTCGTCGCCGCCGGGGGAGGCCTGGCGCTGATGCCCCGCTGGACGGCCGGGCCGCACCCCGCCGTCGTCCTGCGGCCCCTGAGCGGGGTGCGCGCCCGGCGCGACATCGACGTCCTGCACCGGCCCGAGCGCACCGCGCGCAGGGCTGTGCGCACGGTCCTCGCCGAGTTGCGCCGGGCCGCGGCGCTGATCCGCGGTCGCGGCCGCTGAGCGTCGATCGCACGGCCGACGCGGCTCCTCGTGTACGGCATCGAACGAGGGCCCGGCGGTGGGCTGTTCAGGCGGATCACAGACACCTACGGCCGGTCCCGTCGTTGATCGAGACGTCATTGACCGTGCACTCGTAGAAGGACCTGTGATGTTCAACAAGATTCTGGCCACCGCCGCCGCGACCGCGTCCATCCTCGGAGCGGGCGCCGCCGTGGCCGCCCCGGCCATGGCGATCGGCAACGACGACGGGATCAACACCGTCAACGGCAACGGTGCTTCCCAGGTCTACGGCAACCAGAAGACCGCCGGCAACCAGAGCCCGCAGCTCAGCCTGGTCCAGGGCTCCGCCAACAAGCCCTGTGTCGGACTGCCCGTGAAGGTCAACGCCCAGTCGCTGGTCGCGATCATCGCCAACGTCGGCGTCCAGGACATCCCCGTCCTGTCGAACCCGATGAACCAGCAGTGCACCGAGAACTCCACCCAGGCCAAGGGCGACGAGCCGCTCTCGCACATCCTGGACAACATCCCGGTCCTGTCGGGCAACGCCTCCCTCAACAGCTGATCCGTCGCCCTCCCGACGGGCCGGGGCGTCGGCCGCCTGCACGAGTGCGGCCGGCGCCCCGGCCCCGTCCGGGTGTCGACGTCGACCGGAGGCCGGCGTTCCTCACGGGCGGTGACGGAGGGAATTCGACAGGTAGTAATTAGGTGAATTCCTGACTGAATTCTCGTCAATAGCACTCCGCTTCGTATTTCATTTCGATAACGACTGCCCCTATAAGGCCTGGACCAATGCGACGTGACGCGCGTAACTGGCCTTGTTTTATTGGGTGGTGATGGTTCGTCAAATTCGACGAGCAGGTAACGGAATGATTTCTTGAGGTGCGGCCCCTCTTTGTCCGAATTCTCCGCCGCGTTCGTCTGGCAGGCTTCCGCGCACCCACTCATCCGATCCACAGTTGAGGTGCGCATGACAGGACGACGTAGACGGCGGGAGCATCGCCGCAAGCCCCGGAGGCTGATACTCCTCACCGCCGCCATGAGCACGGCGGCGGTGATCGCCGTAGGCATCGCCTACTCCGGCATGGGCGACGGCGCCCAGGCCGTGCCCGTACGGGCCGCCGAAGGGGCCGCCGCCGCCCCGGCCGCGGCGCCCGCCCGGGACCAGGAGCCCAAGCCCCTCGCGGCCGCGCCCGCCAACGAGAGCGCGCGAGGCATGGTCTACGACGGTCTCGACCCCGCGCCGGGAGGCGACCGGTGCGCCGGCGTCTACCGGACCAGCACCGGGCTCTGTACCCACGGGCCCGACGCCCCGCCCAAGGGCGTCGACATCACGAAGGACATCCAGCCCGCGGTCAAGTCCGCGGCGCCGGCGGCCGATCCGGCCCGCCCGCAGGCCGACGACCCGGCGAGCTCGGAAGGCGGCGGACGTCCCGAGGACGCGCCCGCCGCCGACGCCGGTCGCGCCGCCGACAAGTCCGCGGCGCCCGCGCCCTCGGCCGCGGGTCGGGCCGTCGCCGCCGGTCCCGCAGGCCAGACCGTCCAGTGCGACGGCGACGGCAGCACGGGCAACCGGGTCCAGGTCGTGTACGTCCACGGACCGGGCCGCGACCGCTACTCCGAGTACGTCGCCTCGTTCCGCAAATGGGCGGCCGACGCCGACCTCATCTACGCGACGAGCGCCCAGGAGACCGGCGGGATCCGCCACATCCGCTACGTCACGGCCGCCGACTGCACCCCGACCGTGGTCAACATCGAGCTGCCCGACTCCGCCCTGGCCGAGTTCAGCTCGACCAACACCGCCCTCGCCGGCAAGGGGCTCGATCGCCGGGACCGCAAGTACATGATCTTCGCGGACACCCAGGTCTACTGCGGGATAGGCACCTTCAACGGCGACGAGCGGCCCGGCCAGGCCAACATCAGCAACTTCGGCCCCTCGTACGGGCGCACGGATTCCGGCTGCTGGGGCGGTCACACCGCGGCGCACGAGCTCGGCCACAATCTGGGAGCGGTCAACAACAGCGCTCCGAACACCAGCCGTGGCGCACACTGCACCGACGAGTTCGACGTCATGTGCTACTCGGACACGCCCTACTACCCGCAGATGCGCAACGTCTGCACCAATCAGGCGTCCGAGAACATCCTGGACTGCAACCACGACGACTACTTCCACACGAGCCCCAAGGCCGGCAGCTACCTCGCCACGCACTGGAACATCGCCGACAACCAGTTCCTGATGCGCAGCCAGGGCGGCGGCGGCACGGACCCCGGCCCGAACCCGGGTCCCACGCCGACCAAGAAGCCGACGCCCACGCCGACCAAGAGCCCCACGGGCGGCCCCGACGTGACGGTGGGGCAGATCCAATCGGACTCCGCCGTCGTGAACTGGCCCAAGGTCGAAGGCGCCGCCTGGTACCAGGTCCTGCTGAACGGCAAGCACCTGGGCTGGGTCCAGTCGCCCGTGCTGCGCGTCTACAACCTGCGGCCCGACACCGCGTACACGGTCGCCGTCTCCGTCCGCGACAGCGCCGGCCGGGACACGGGACCGGGCAGGGCCGCGTCCTTCCGCACGAAGGGCACGGGCGGCGGCGCGACGACACCCGGCGCCCGCTACCTGCTCGGCAACGGCAGCACCGGCATGAACGCCGAGGTCTGGGGCGGACGCGCCGCCGACGGGACCGTGCTCGTCGGGGCCCGCTCCAACGGGTACGCCCAGCAGCAGTGGTACTTCGACGACGCGGGGGGCGGACTGGTCCGCATCCGTTCCGCGGTCTCCGGCAAGTGCCTGCAGCCGGGCAGTGCTCCGGCCGCCGGGGTGTGGGTCGCCCAGCAGCCGTGCGGCGGCGCCGCGCAGGCCTGGAAGCTCACCTCCCGGGGCGCCGCGGTGACCGTCACCGACGCGAGCGGCGGCTTCGCGCTGACCGTGAGCAGCCGCCCCTACTACGGGAACTGGCTGCTGGACCTCCAGCGCGCGGACGGCCGCGCCGCACAGTCCTGGACCGCACAGAAGGTCGGCTGACCCTCTCCGAGGCCCGCCCGGAATCCCCTCCCGGGGGGGGGCCCCCCCCCCCGGGCCCCCCCCGGGGCCCCCCCCCCCCCCCCCCCCCCCCCCCCCCCCCCACCCCCCCCCCAAAAAAAACA
>NZ_JBHWLC010000094.1:0-29552 GCF_042730635.1 Streptomyces sp. NPDC059917 | reverse complement strand
GCGAGCTGACCCTGCTCGAACCGCTGGTGCTGCCCGAACGCGGCGGGGTCCAGCTGCGCGTCGAGGTCGGCGAGGCCGACGCCGACGGCCGCCGCCTCCTGGGCGTCCACTCCCGGCCCGACGGCGAAACCCGTGGTGTGCCGTGGACCTGCCACGCCACCGGCATCCTCGAGGAGAGCGCCGAACTCTCCCTCGACGAACGGGACCTGACGGTGTGGCCGCCGGTCGGTGCCGAGGCGCTGGACGTTGCGGGCCTCTACCCGCGGCTCGCCGAGGCGGGCTACGGCTACGGCCCCGCCTTCCAGGGGCTGCGCGCGGCCTGGCGGCGCGGCGAGGAGGTCTTCGCCGAGATCGCCCTGCCCGACGAACAGCGCGCGGACGCCGCCCGCTTCGGGCTGCACCCCGCGCTGCTCGACGCGGCCCTGCACGCCGTCCTCGCCCGGACGTCCACCGGTACCGGGACCACGGGCACGCTGCGGCTGCCGCACACCTGGCAGGGCGTCACCCTCCAGGCCACCGGAGCCTGCGTGCTGCGCGTCGCCGTCACCCCCGCAGGCGCCGACACCGTCGCGCTGACCGTCGCCGACGGCGCCGGGGCGCCCGTCGCCACCGTCGCCGCGCTCGCTCTGCGGCCGGTTCCCGCCGACCGCATCCGGCAGTCGGGCGCCGTCCAGCGCGACGCGCTGTTCCGGATCGAATGGCGGGACGCCCCCGCCGCCCGCGCCGCCCAGCAGGCCCCCCGCAACTGGGCCGTGGTCGGCGAGGACGCCTTCAAGGCCCGCTCGGGGCTGATGGCGGCCGGCACCTACGCCGAGGCCTACCACGACCTCGACGAACTGGCCGCGGGCATCGAGTCCGACGGGGCCACCCGGCCCGACGTCGTCCTGATCTCCGACGCGGCCACCGCGGGCGGCGACGGCTCCCCGGGATCCGCGGACTCCGCCGCCGTGCGCGTGCTCCACCGGCTTCGCACCTGGCTCGCGGACAGCCGGTTCGCCGAGTCCCGGATGGTGGTCCTGACCCGCGACGCGGTGCCCGGCACCGGCCGGTCCGCCGCACCCGACCCCGAGGCCGCCGCCGTCTGGGGCCTGGTCCGGGCGGTCCAGGAGGAGGCCCCCGGCCGGTTCGTGCTGGCCGACACCGACGCCAGCAAGCCCTCCTGGCGGGCCCTGGTCCGCGCGCTGGGCGGGGACGAACCCCAGCTGGCGCTGCGCAGGAGCACCGTCCGCGTCCCCCGCCTGACCCGGATCCAGGCGGCCCCCGACAAGGCCGCCCCCGTCGTCGACGCCTCCGGCACCGCTCTGGTCGGCGGCGCGGGCAGCCGCCTGGGCGCGCTCCTCACCCGCCACCTCGTGACCGCGCACGGCGTACGGGACCTGGTGCTGCTCGGCGCCGGGGACGGCGCGAGCGGCCCGGCCCGCGAGCGGGCCACCGCACTGGTCACCGAACTGGCCGCGCTGGGCGCCCGGGTGACCCTCGCCGCCCAGGACCCCGGCGACCCGGCGGCCCTCGCGGCGCTGCTCGACGGCCTGCCCGCAGGGCGCGCCCCGCGCACCGTCGTCCACGCCGTCGACCCCGCCGCCCCCGCCACGGCGGGAGACCTCGCCCCGGACGCGCTGGCCGCCGTCCTGGACGCCGGGGCCGCCGAGGCACGGGCGCTGCACGAGGCCACCGCCGGTCGGGAGATCAGCGCCTTCGTGCTGGCGTCCCCGTCCGCCGGGGTGCTCGGCGGCACCGGCCAGGCGGCCGACGCGGCGGCCGGAGCGTTCCGGGACGCCCTGGTCCGCGCCCGCAGGGCGGGCGGCGCCACCGCGGTGGCCGTCTCCTACGGGCCCTGGACGGACGGGCCCGGCGAGCGGGACCACACCGGCGGGCACACGGGCCCGGCGGCCGTCCCCGCCGCCGAACTGCTCGAGCTGTTCGACGTCGCCTGCGGCCTCGGCGAACCCGCCGTGACCGCCGCCCAGCCCGCCTTCGACGAGCTGGCCCGGCGGGCCGCGGCGGGCCGGGTGCCCCCGCTGCTGCGGGCCCTCGTACAGCGCCCGGCGCGCCGCAGGGCCAGGGAGGAGGCCGGAGCCGAAGGCCCCACACTGGCGCAGCGGCTGGTCGCGCTCGAAGAGCCCGACCGGGACGCGCTCCTGCTGGGCCTGGTCCGTACGCACGTCGCGACGGTCCTGGGGCACGCCTCGCCCGAATCGATCGACCCGGAGCAGAAGTTCCGCGAGCTCGGCTTCGATTCCCTGCTCGCGCTCGCGCTGCGCAACGCGCTCAACGCGGCGACCGCCCTGCGGCTGCCGCCCGGCGTGGTCTTCGACCACCCGACCCCGGTGGAGCTGGCGCTCCACCTCAAGCAGCAGGTCCTCGCGTACTGACCGAGCGAGCCCACCGACCGGACCGAACCGGCCCCGGCCCCGGGCAGCGCCCCGGGGCCGGGCCCGAAGGAGTGGTGTCATGAGAGTAGAAGGCGTCTTCATCGACTCGGTCGGGGTGTTCCTGCCCGACCGGGTGAGCGCCGAACAGGGCGTCGCGGACGGCCTGTACGACGAGGAGGTGTACAAGGCCGGGGGCCTCACCGGCACCCACGTCGCGGGCGACCTCCCGGCCCTCGACATGGCCGTCACGGCCGCCCGCAGCGCCCTCGAACGCGCCGGTCTCGACCCGGCCGACATCGAGTCCCACATCCACAGCGGGGTCTACCACCAGGGCCCCGACGGCTCCTACCCGCCCGCCTACGTCCTGCGGGAACTGGGCATCACCGGCGTCCCCTCCCTGCACATCCGGCAGGGCTGCAACGGCATGCTGGCCGCGCTGGAGATCGCCGTGGGCCAGATCACCGGCGCCGCCGAGGTCGAGCGCGCGCTGCTGACCACCGCCCAGAACTTCTCCACCCCGCTCATCGACCGCTGGCGCGGCTTCGGGGACTCCTACATCCTCGCGGACGGCGCCGCAGCGGCCGTGGTCGGCTCCGGCAGCGGCTTCGCCGAGGTCCGCTCCATCAACTCCGGCACCCTCGCGGAACTGGAGAAGTGGCACCGCGGTGACGAGTCGCTGCTGCCGCCGCAGGACGGCGCGGGGGAGCGGATCGCCGTCGCCGAACGGGCCGCCCTGTTCAACGAACGGGAGATGCCGCTGGCCGAAACGGTCGAGCGGATCGGCGAGTTCGACCTCGGGCTGATCCACCGCTCGCTCGTCGACGCCGGACTGAACGCGGCCGACCTCGCCCGCGTGATCCCGATCAACCAGGACGGCCGGATGATCGAGTTCTCCGTCCTGGCCCCGCTGGGCCTGCCGATGTCCCGCTCCAGCTGGGAGTTCGGCCGCGGCATCGGCCACGTGGGCGCCGCCGACCTCGTCATCTCCCTCGACCACCTCGTGCGTACGGGCGAACTCGCCCCGGGGGACCACGTGCTGCTGCTCTCCCAGGGACCGGGCTGGATCAGCTCCTCCTGCGTGCTCACCATCACCGACGTCCCCACCTGGTAACCGAGCCCCCACCCACCCCCGCCCCAGGAGTACCGACCCATGACCGAGGTACAGTCCGCCAGCCTCCAGGTGCCCGGCTGCCGCATCCACTACGACGTCCGCGGCACCGGCCCGCTGCTGCTCGTCATCCAGGGCGGCGGAGGTGACGCCTCGCGCACCGACGACCTCGTCCGGCTGCTCGCCCGCGACCACACCGTGGTCACCTACGACCGCCGGGGCCTGTCCCGCAGCGTCCTGGAGGACCCCGTCGACCAGGTCACCCCCGAGACCAACGCCGAGGACGCCCACCTCCTGCTCGCCGAACTGACCGATCGGCCCGCCCTGGTGCTCGGATCCAGCATCGGAGCCAACATCGGCCTGCACCTCGCCGTCCGCCACCCCGGGCAGGTGGCCACGGCCGTGCTGCACGAACCCCTCGCCGTGGGACTGCTGGCGCCGGGCCCGCGCGCGGACGCCGTCCGGGCCCTGACGCGGCTCGAGGCGGTCCACGCGGCCGAGGGCTGGCCGGCGGCCGTCCGCGAGATGGCCGCCTTCAACAACATCGACCTGTCCGTCGCGGACGTGGAGCCCGGGGTGACGCTGGAGCCCACCAGCGCCGACCAGGCCGCCAACATCGAGTTCTTCCTGGCCAAGGAGGTCCCGCAGTTCCGCCGCGACCAGTTCGACGACGCGATGCTCGACGGGCTGAAGGCCTCCGGCGTCCGGATCGTGCCCGCGGCCGGTGAGACGTCGGGCCGCAACTGGTCCTGGCAGTGCGCCGAGGGCCTGGCCGCCCGCCTCGGCACCACGCTGGAGCCCTTCCCCGGCGGGCACATCGGCCTCAAGACGCACCCCCGGGCCTTCGAGGCCCGGCTGCGCGCGGTCCTCGCGGGCTGAACCCGGCGCCGGACAACCGTGAGGGGGAGGCCACCGGCCTCCCCCTCACCCGTACCCCGACGGCGTCAATCCCGGCGTGGCGCCGGCAGCGTCCGGGCCACTCCACCCAGCAGTTCGAGACCGGACGCGGACAGCAGCGCGCGCCGCTCGGTCAGCCCCAGCAGCAGCTCCCGCGCACACGCGAGCGCCGACCGCAGGGCCTCCGCCAGCAGCGCCGCCTCCTCGCCCGACGCCCGCTCCAGCCCGGCCGACCGCAGCCGCGCCAGGTGCGCGTACACGAAGAGGGTCCGCAGGCACCGCTCGGCGCTCCACCAGGACCCGCACCAGGAGACGTACATGCTGCGCTCGCGGGCCCGACCGTCCCGGAAGGGGTCCTCCAGCCGCCTGCTCTCGTCCAGCCACAACAGCAGCGCCTGGTGGAACAGCGACTCCTGGAGGCTGTAGACCGAGGGCTGGGTGAACATGAAGCCGGGCGGCAGCCGGTGCAGCCCCAGACCGGTCAGGAAGACGGTGAAGGGCAGCCCGTCGAAGGAGCACGAGGACAGGGACTCGCTCAGCGGGGCCAGGTCGGGCCGCGGCTTGAGCAGCACCACCGCGCCCACCAGTTCCCCGACCACCCCGGCCGCCCACGGCGACAGGTCGGGCAGGGAGGTGGCGGCCTCGGCGAGCCGGGCCGCGGTGCGCGGGCCCGGACGCACCGGTCGGTAGCCCGCCAGGCCGAGTTCCGTCAGCGCGGTGGAGGCGAGCCCGGTCGCGTACCGCAGCCGCAGCGGGCCGCCACCGACCTCCACCAAGGTGGCGGCCCCGGTGCCCAGGGCCGCCGCGCCCGGTGCCGCGGGGGCCGGTAGGTCCCCGTTGAGCGACCCGCACAGGTACGGGGGCGGGGCGGCGCCGGGGCGGTCCCAGCCGGGGCGCACCCCGCCGCGCCGCTCGAACAGGGCTGCGTACCGCTCCCGTACGGCGGCGATGTCCGCCAGCCCCGGCGGGGCCTCCAGGGCCGTGACCGCGGTGGTCATCGAAACGTCTCCTCACAGGGGGGTCGCGGGTCGGGGACGGCCGGTGGGGCCGGTGGGGCGGCGGCCAACCGGGCCAGTGAGGCCCGCGCGTACACCACCTGATAGCCGGGGAGGGTGAACAAGGACTCCCGGAACGTGCCGGTGCCCTCCCAGCGGGGGAACCCGTCGGGCGGCTCCGTGCCGTAGAGGTCGGCCCGTTCCGCCAGGAAGAAGTGGAGGTTCAGCGCGTCCTGGCGGCGCTGGCACGCCCACCACCGCAGGTGCTCCTCGGGGCCGCCGTGCGTGCGCAGGTACGCGGTCACCGCCTGCTCCTCCCACCGCTGGGCCAGCCGCTCCGACGCCAGCTGCCCCAGCGCGCACCGCACCGGCCGGGCCCGCTCGTACAAGCAGTGCCCCAGCTCGTGGGCGATCCCGGCGAGCGCCTCGACGGTCGGGGCGTCCCGGCCGTGCACGACCAGCCGCCCGTCGTCGTCCACGCTGCGGAAAGGGACCGGTTCGTCGAGCCGGGACTGCGCGAGCACCCGGCGGACCTGCGCCGCGTGGCGGCGCAGGGGGGCCAGCCCGGGAAGGATCTCGGCGGCCGGGGCGTGCGTCGGGTGGCGCAGCACCGTGGTGTCCGCGAGGAACGGCAGCCGCAGCTCCATCAGCGACAGGAAGTCGGTCGGCACGAGCGGGATCAGCCCCGCGTACTCACCGCCCGCCAGCACCTGCGCGAACTGCCGGTGCGTGGCGTCGTACAGCCCGCGCAGCCACCCGGCGTGCCGCAGCCGCCCGAGCGCGGCCCGGCGGCCCGCCTGGAGCCCGGCGAGCAGCGGGCCGCGCCCCAGCACGGACTCCTTCTGGAGCTGCCTGCGGTGGTCCCGGTAGGCGGCCACGGCCGGGGCGTAGCCGCGCAGCAGGGCGGTGCGGGCGGACGGCGGGCCGCTCACCGGCGCGGTGCTCAGTTCTCCAGGGCGTCGGCGCCGCCCAGGTCGGCGACGAGCTGCTCGAGGTCGGTGATCACGGCGCTCTGCAGCCGGGGCGCGCCGACGGCGTCCACGGCGTCCGCGGTGTCCGCGGCGAGGGCGGCCTCGGCCGGCGGGACGACGGCGGGGGCCTTGGCGGCGGTGCGGGCGGTGACGGGGCAGACGGGACGGGACATGAAGGCTCCTCGGGGAGACGGACACGGGACGACGGACCGTACGGAGCCCCGCCCCGACGAGCGGCGCCCCACCACGGATGAACCCCCCACCCGCTAAAGCCCGGCCTGTGGAAGTGGTCAGATCGTGGACGGCGGGAGGCGCCAGACGCCCGGGCGGACCTCCGACCAACCGGCCGGGGCCCCGCCCGCGCCCTCCTGGGGGCGGCGCAGCCGCTGGAGCCAGCGGCGGGCGTACGCCTCCAGCCGGTGGTCGGCCAGCGCCACCGCCAGGCCCAGGCACTCCGTGAAGTGGGCCAGCGCGGCCACCGGCCCGTCCGTCTCCAGCGCCAGCAGGCCCAGCACGCGCTGCGCCTCGTACCGTCCGCGCGGATCGCCCGCCACCGCGTCCAGCGCGGGGGAGACCAGGGCCGCCGCTCCGGCCGCCGCCCCGGCGTCCAGCTGCAGATCGGCGAGCCCGACCAGGGCCCGGCCGCGCTCGGCGGCGGCCGGAGCGGCGTCGGCGGTCAGCAACGCCCGCTCGTAGTAGTCGCCCGCCGCCGCCAGGCTCCGCCGCTGCCACGCCAGGTCGCCCAACGAGCGCAGCAACCGGGCCTCCACGGCCAGGTCCTCCAGCTGCCGCGCCGCGTCCAGGGCCAGCTGGTGGGAGGTCTCCCAGCTCTCCCACGCCGCCTGCGCCTCCAGGAACCCGGCCATCGCATCGGCGAGGGCGACCGTGTCCGACCACAGCCCGTCCGCGTGGCACCGCCGCACCACCGTCAGCAGCGCGTCCTGCCGCTGCGCGAACCACTCCAGCGGGTGCATCCCGTCGACCCGTACGGCGCGGGCCGCCTCCCGCGCCTGCGCGCAGAACACGTCCGCCAGCCGGGCCACGGCCGGACGCACCTCCTGCGCGCGGCCCTCGGCGGCGAGCCGCTCCACCGCCAGCAGCCGCCACATGTCGTGCAGCCGGTAGCGCGTCCCGCGCTCCGTGGCGGGCGGGCTCACGGCCAGCAGGCGTTCCCGGGCCAGCACCTCCAGCAGGCCCTCGGCGGCCGCGGTGGACGCCACCCCCAGGACGGCGGCGGCCTCGGCGGCGGCGAACGGCCCGGCGGGCAGCAGCCCGAGGAAACGGAAGGCGCGCTTGGCGGAGGCGTCCACCGCGTCGTAGGAGGATCGCAGTCTGCTGTAGAAGCCGGGCGCGGCGGCCCGCAGTTCGCCCAGGCGCCGGTCCTCGTCACGCAGCCGGGAGGCCAGCATCTCGGGCCCCCAGTGCGGGCGCGAGGCGAGCCGGGCCGCCGCCGCGCGCAGCGCCAGCGGCAGCCCGCCGCACAGCGCGGCGATCTCCCGGACGGCGTCCTGGCCGCCGCGCGGCGACACGGGCCGGCCGGCCGCCGCCGTGAACAGCGCCCGCGCCTCGTCCTGGGGCAGCACATCGAGGGTCAGCACCCGGCTGGTCAGCCCGTCCGGGACGCGACGGCCCGTCAGCAGGGCCGTACTGCCCGGGGTGTCCGGCAGCAGCGCGCGGACCTGCTCGGCGGATTCGACGCCGTCCAGGACCAGCAGCACGCGGCGCCCCTCGGTCAGCCCGCGCAGCACCCGGCGCAGCCCCGCCTCGTCCGCGGGCAGCTCCCCGCGCAGCCCGAACCGGCGCAGCAGCCGGACGAGGGACGCGACGGGCTCCGCCGCGGCCGCCGGATCCTCGGGCGCGGTGGGGTCCCGGGGCGCGGCGCCGCCCAGCTCCAGGAAGACGCGCCCGCCGGGGAACAGCTCGCCCAGCTGGTGGGCGGCGGTGACGGCCAGCGCGG
This sequence comes from Streptomyces sp. NPDC059917, assembly GCF_042730635.1. Lineage (NCBI taxonomy): Bacteria > Bacillati > Actinomycetota > Actinomycetes > Kitasatosporales > Streptomycetaceae > Streptomyces > Streptomyces sp. NPDC059917. Next base: position 21,252 of record NZ_JBHWLC010000094.1, on the reverse strand, counting down.
TCTTGCCGGTCCCGGCCGCCCCGGTGATGGCCACGCAGCCGCCGACCGGGACGTCGCGCAGCAGGGTGCTCAGATCGTCCAGCGCCTCGGCGCGCCCGACGAACACCGGGTCCCGCGCGGGCAGTTCCTCCACCGTTTCCCGAGCGGACGGCCCCGGCGGCGGCGCCGGGACCGCCGCGGACCCGCCCGCGGCGGACACGGCACCGGCACGGGAACCCGCACCGGCGCCCCGGGCCGCGGTGCGCGCCGACGGCCCGGCCCCCGCCTGCGCGGCGGCCTGGAGCAGGGTCGGATCCCCGGTCAGGATCCGCTGGTGCAGCACCTGCAACGGTCGGCCCGGCTCGACGGCCAACTCGTCGACCAGCGCCCGCCGCAGCCGGGCGAAGACCCGCAGCGCGTCCGCCTGACGCCCGGTCCGGTAGAGCGCCACCATCAGGTGCGCGTGGAACTCCTCGCGCATCGGCAGCTCGGACACGATCGCCTGCAACTCCCCGACCAGGTCCTGGTGCCGCCCCAGGTGGAGCTCGGCCCGCACGCGCTGCTCCAGCGCCGCGGTGCGCACCTCGGCCAGCCGCACCGCGATGCTGTCCAGCAGCGGGCCGTGCGGGGTGTCGGAGACCAGCGGCGCCCGCCACAGGGCCAGTGCCTGGCGCTGCAGGTCCGCCGCGGCCGCCCGGTCACCGCGCTGCATCGCCTCGCGGCCGCGTTGGTGCAGCTCCTCGAAGACGGTCAGGTCCAGCTGCGCGGGGTCCAGCCTCAGCAGGTACCCGGGCGGCCGGGTGACCAGCGAGTCCCGGCCGTACTCGGGGTCCGCGCCGTGCAGCAGCTTGCGCAGCTGGGAGACGTAGACCTGCAAGGTGGTCGTCGCGGTGCGGGGCGGGTTCTCCCCCCACAGTTCGTCGATCAGGCTGTCCACCGAGACGATCTCGTTCGCCCGCACCAGCAGCGTGGCGAGCACCACCCGGATCTTGGCGGCCCGCGGGGTCAGCACGGACACCTCCGCCCCCGGCGAACTGACCTCCAGTGGACCCAACACACGAAATCGCATTCCCCCGCGCCCCCTTCGACTGTCCGGCAACTGTAGGGAACCCCCCACCCCGGGATTCGGACATCCGTACCCCTGACTCTGTCCGGTTCTCGTGTGCGCCGCGCCCCGGACACGGGTCGCAAGCAGCGCTTTAGCCTCCGCTCCGAGCATGGACGGGCCTTGGCGGGAGAGGGCGTCACGTGCCCCGCTGCTGCCCCAAGCGCGCTACGAGGGGGCCGACGTTGACCGCTGTATCCACCACCTTCACCGAGCTGCTGCTGGACCGCGCCGCTGCCCGCGGCACCGCGGACGCCCACGTCTTCCTGCGCGACCCGGGCGGCGCCGAACACCTCACCTACGCCGACCTCGACCGCCGGGCCCGCGCCCTCGCGGTCCGGCTGCGCGAGCACGGCGCACAGGGACAGCCCGTCCTGCTGCTCTACCCACCGGGCCCCGAGTTCCTGACGGCCTTCGTCGGCTGTCTGTACGCCGGGGCCGTCGCCGTCCCGGCGCCCCTGCCCGGCGACCGCGGCGAGCGCCTCCAGCGCGTCTCCGGGATCCTCAAGGACACCGGGGCCCGGCTCGTGCTGACCGACTCCGACAACGCCCCCGACAGCTCGCTCTGGCTCGCCATGACGGGTCGGGGCGAGACCGTCTGCCTGGCCACGGACGTCGAGGACGGCGCCGACCCCGGTGACTGGAGCCCTCCGCGCACCGGCCCCGACGACATCGCCTTCCTCCAGTACACCTCCGGTTCCACCTCCCAGCCGCGCGGGGTGATGGTCACCCACCGCAACCTCCTCGCCAACCAGCGGGCGATCCAGAACATGCTGGGCACCTCGTCCGCCGACCGGTTCACCAGTTGGCTGCCGCACTACCACGACATGGGCCTGATCGCGCACCTCCTGCACCCCCTGTGGCTGGGCACCTTCTCCGTCCAACTGCCGGCCGTCTCCTTCATCAAGCGGCCGGTGAGCTGGCTCCGCTCGATCGGCGAGTACGGACTGACCGTGGGCGGCGGCCCCAACTTCTGCTACGACCTGTGCACCCGCCGGGTCACCGACGCGCAGCTCGCCGAACTCGACCTGTCCAGCTGGCGCCTGGCCCTGTGCGGGGCCGAACCGGTGCGCCCCGACACCCTCGACGGCTTCGCCCGCCGCTTCGCCCCGGCCGGGCTGCGCCCCGAGAGCCTCTACCCCGGCTACGGCCTCGCCGAGGCGACCCTGGTCGTCTCCGGCGGCGTACCGGGCGAGGGCCACCGCAGGCTCACCGTCGACGCCGCCGCCCTGGAGCGCGACGAACTGCGCGCCCCCGCCCCGGACGCGGCGACCCGCACCCTGGTCGGCGCCGGGCGGGTGCGCGACTTCGACGTCCGCGTGGTCGACCCGGTGGCCGGAGCGGAACTCCCCGCCGGACGCGTCGGCGAGATCTGGATCCGCGGCGACAGCGTCGCCCAGGGCTACTGGCGCCAGCCCCTCCAGTCCTCCCAGACCTTCCACGCCGCGCTCCAGGACGGCACCACCGGCTTCCTGCGCTCCGGCGACCTGGGCGCCCTGGCCGACGGCGAGCTGTACGTCACCGGACGCCTCAAGGAGGTCATCATCCTCAACGGGCGCAACATCTACCCGCAGGACGTCGAGTGGGCGATCCGCGACATCAGCCCCGCCCTCGGCGCCGGACACGGCGCGGTGTTCACCGTCGACGCCGACCGCGAACAGCTCGTCGTCGTCCACGAGGTGCGCGCCCCCAACGCCGACCAGGACCGGCTCCAGGCACTGGCCCGGCGCGTGCAGGTCCTCGTGGGCCAGGACTTCGACATCCCCGCGGGCAACATCGTGCTGGTGCGCGCGGGCACCCTGCGCCGCACCACCAGCGGCAAGGTCCAGCGCAACCTGATGCGCAAGCTCTTCCTGGAGGGCCAGCTCTCGGCGGTCCACGCCACCCTCGACCCGGCCGTGCGCGCCCTGGTCGCGGACCCCGCGGCGCCCGCCGCCGCACCGGCCCGGCGGACGGAGCGGAGCACCTCGTGGTGAGTTCCCTCGCGACGCCCGCACCGCCCCGGACGCGGCGCGGCGCCCCGGAACCCGACGCGGCCACCGCCCGCGTCGCCCGCTTGGAGAACCTGCTCGGCGACCCGGCCGCGCCGGGCAATCCGGCGGGGTACCAGGCGCTGCTCACCGCCGACCGGCGGGCGGCGCTCTGCGCCGACGCCGAAGACCTCCTCGACGACTTCGGCATGAACCGCGAGTTCGTGCCGACCGGGCTCGGCGGCCGCTTCGACTCCGCCGAGACCCTGCTCCGGGTGATGCGCCCCGTCTTCCGCCGGGACGTCGCCCTCGGCGCCGGGTACGGCATGACCGGCTTCATGGCCGCCTCCGACGTGTGGATGCACGGTTCCCCCGCGCAGCGCGACTGGCTCGCCGGCCTGATGCTCGGCGGCTCCAAGGCGTCCATCGCCCAGCACGAGACCGCCCACACCAACGACTTCGTCCGCAGCCAGGTGCACGCCACCCCGCACCCCGGCGGCGGCCTCTCGGTCACCGGCAGCAAGCCCGTCGTCCTCAACCTGCACCGAGCCGACGCCCTGGTGCTCTTCTGCCGCACCGGACGCCAGCCCGGCGGCGGCAGCCACTCCGCGCTCCTGCTCGACCCGCACGCGCTGCCCGCCGAGCGCTACCGCGTGACCCGCCGCCCGCCCGCCCTCGGCCTGCGCGGCGCCCCCTTCGCCGGGGTCGAGCTCGACGAGTGCCCGGTCCCCGAGGACGCCCTGCTCGGCGCCCTGGGCGGCGGGGTGCCCATCGCCCTGCGCTCCTTCCAGGTCAGCCGCACGCTGATGGCCTCGCTGGTGTCCGCCGCCGTGGACACCGGCCTGCGCACCGCCGTCATGGTCGACCGCGCCCAGGGCCCGGGCGGCTCCGGCCCGGCACCCGTCGACCCCCAGCACACGGCGGCCACCCTCGCCGGATCCTTCGTCAACCTGCTGCTCTACGACTGCCTGGCCGTGGTCGCCACCCGCGCGCTGCACCTGCTGCCCGCCGAGACCAGCGTCTACTCCTCGGCCGTCAAAGCCCTGCTGCCACGGGTCCTCAACGACACCCTGTACGACCTCGCCACCGTCCTCGGCTCCCACCTCTACACCCGCGAGGGCACGGTCGGGATCTTCCAGAAGCACGTCCGGGACCTGCCCGTGGTCAGCCTCGGCCACGCGGGCACCGTCGCCTGCCAGGCCACGATCATCCCGCAGCTCAGGGCGCTCGCCACCGGCTCCTGGTTCACCGGCGCCGAGGCGCCGCCCGAACTCTTCCGGCCCGCCGGGCCGCTGCCCCCCTTCGACCACGGCGGGCTCTCCCTCGCCTGCGGCCGCGACAGCGTCAGCGCCAGCATGCTGGAGATCTCCGCCTCGCTGCCCGGCGCCACCCCCGCCGAACGCACCCTGCGCACCCTCGCGGGCCAGATGGCCGCCGAGCTCCACGAACTGCGCAGCCGGGTCGTGGCCCTGCCCGAGCCCGGCCCCGGCAACCCGGTGGGACCGGCCTGGTTCGCCCTCGCCGACCGCTACGTACTGGTGCTCACCGCCGCGTCCGTGCTCGGCGTGTGGTGGCACAACCGCGCGGGAGGGGACCCCTTCCTCGCCGACCCCTCGTGGGCGGCCGCCGCCCTGCACCGCGTCGCCCAGCGGCTGGGCACCCCCGCCGTGGACCTGCCGGGCGAATGCACCGCCCGCGTCCACCAGGAGGTCCTGGCCCGCTACGGCGACCGGCGCAGCTACGACCTGTACAACACCCCCCTTCCGGGCTGAGCGCACCCCGGAGTACCAGGACCCGAAGGAGCTCCAGGGATGAAGCACTCCCCGTCACGGCACGGCGAGCCCCCGCTCTACCAATGGCTCACCGCACACCTCGCGGTCTACCTCGACCGGCTGCCGGAGAGCATCGACCCGACGGTGCCCCTGGCCGAGTACGGCATGGACTCGGTGTGCGCGCTCAGTCTCTGCGGTGACATCGAGGACGACTTCGGCGTCGCCGTGGAGCCCTCGCTCGCCTGGGACCACCCCACCGTGGCCGCCCTGGCCGCCCACCTGGCCGCCCACGGCGTCCGCGAGGCGAAGGGGTCGCGGCGGTGACCGCCGTGGCCGTGGTCGGCCTGGACTGCCAGTTCCCCGAAGCCGTCGGCACCGAGGGCTACTGGGACCTGCTGATGTGCGGCGGCGACGCCGTCGGCCCCCTGCCCGAGGCGCGCCGGGCCCCCGGCTTCGAACCGGAGGTGCGCGGCGGGTTCGTCGAGGGCATCGATGTCTTCGACAACGACTTCTTCAGCGTCCCGCCCCGCGAGGCGGCCGCCATGGACCCGCAGCAGCGGCTGCTGCTCCAGTGCGCCTGGCGCGCCCTGGAGGATTCCGGCCGGGCCCCGGCGGCCCTCGCGGGCAGTGACGCCGCGGTGTTCGTCGGCGTGATGGGCAGCGAATGGGCCCAGCTCCACATGGGCGACTACGCCCGCGTCACCCCCCAGTTGGGCGCGGGAAGCAGCGCCGGGATGATCGCCAACCGGATCTCCTACCACCTCAACCTCAAGGGTCCCAGCCTCGCGATCGACACCGCCTGCTCCTCCTCCCTCGTCGCGGTCCACCTCGCGGTCAACTCCCTCTTGTCCGGCGAGTGTTCCACCGCCCTGGCCGCGGGCGTCAACCTGGTGCTCACCCCCGCGCTCGGCCTCGTCTACCAGCAGATGGGACTCGCCGCCCCCGACGGCCGCTGCAAGCCCTTCAGCACCGACGCCGACGGCATCGGCCGCAGCGACGGCGTCGGCGTCGTCGTCCTGCGCAGGCTCGAGGACGCGCTCGCCGACCACCAGCGCGTGTACGCCGTCATCCGCGGCTCCGCCGTCAACCAGGACGGCCGCAGCAACGGGGTCACCGCCCCCAGCCGCTGGTCCCAGCAGGAAGTGGTCACCGCCGCCTACCGCCGGGCGGGCATCACCCCCGACCAGGTCCGCTTCGTCGAGGCCCACGGCACCGGCACCGCCCTCGGCGACATCATCGAGTGCGCCGCCCTCGGCGAGGTGCACGCCGTACCCCGTACGGAGCCCTGCGCCATCGGGTCGGTGAAGGGCAACATCGGCCACACGGAGGGCGCCGCGGGGATCGCCGGACTGATCAAGACCGCCCTCGCCCTGCACCACCGGATCGTCCCCGCCAGCCGCGCCGCCGCCCGCGAGAACCCGCAACTGCGCCTCGAGGAACGCGGACTGAGCCTGCTCAAGGCCCCCCTCAGGCTCCCCGCCGGGGAGGTCTTCGCCGGGGTCAGCAGCTTCGGCATGGGCGGCACCAACGCCCACGTCGTCCTGGCCACCGCCCCGAAGGCCGCGCGCATCGCCGAGCGCGGACCCGCCCCCGTCGGCGTGTTCACCGTCTCCGGCGACACCCCGGAAGCCCTCCGCCGCAACCTCTGCGCCCAGGCCGACCTGCTGGCCAGGCGCCCGCGCGGCAACGCCGCCGCGCTCTGCTGGACCAGCAACCGGGTCAAGACCGGACTGCCCTACCGGGCCGCGTTCACCGCCCGCGACACCACCGGGCTCGCCGCCGCCCTGCGCACCGCCGCCGACGACGAACGCCTGCGCGCCAGCATCGCCGACCGGGCCTGGCGGCCGCCCGTCGTCGGGTTCCTCTTCACCGGGCAGGGCGTCCAGGAACCCGGCATGACGGCCGCCCTCTACCGCGAGTCCCCCGTCTACCGCCGCCATCTGGACGAGGTGGACGAGGCGCTGCGCCCGTACACCGCGGACTCGGTGCGCGACCTGATCCTCGACGACGACCCGGCCGTGCACCACACCCGCTGGGCCCAGCCCGCGCTGTTCGCGGTCGCCCACGCCCTCGCGTCCACCCTCGCCGAACTCGGCGTGGTGCCCGACGCGGTCCTCGGCCACAGCGTCGGCGAGTTCGCGGCGGCCGTCACCGCGGGCGTCCTCGGCCTCGACGACGCGGCCCGGCTGGTCTCCGAGCGGGCCGCGCTGATGGCGGAGCTGCCCGAAGGCGGCGGCATGCTGGCCGTCCGCGCCGGGGCCGAGGTGGTGCGCGACCTGATCGCCGCCGAGCCCGGGATCGTGCTGGCCGCCGTCAACGGCCCCGAGGACATGGCCCTGTCGGGCGCGCTGGACGCCCTGGGCCGGGTGGCCGAGGCCCTCGCCGTGCGCGGGATCCGCTGCCGCCCGCTGCACGTCTCGCACGCCTTCCACTCCCCGCTGATCGCCCCGGCCGCCGCACGGTTCGCCGAGCGGGCCGCCGACGCGGTGCCCCGCGCGGCCCGGATCCCGTTCGCCTCCACCGGCCTGGGCCGGATGGTGGGGGAGGAGCCCCTGGACGCCGCGTACTGGGCGGCCCAGGCCACCGGTCCGGTGCTGTTCGCCGACGCCCTGGCCGCCCTGGTCGAGGAGGCCGCCCCGACCTGCCTGCTGGAGATCGGCCCCGCCCCGCACCTGGTCCAGCTCGTCGGCCGCTCCGGACTCGCCCCGGGCGTCCGGCTGCTGCACCCCGCCCCCGGCCGCGGCGCCGGCACCACCGACCTCGCCGAGACCCTGGCCGGGCTGTACCGCTGCGGGATGGAACCCGACTGGGAGGCCCTCTACGCACCGGCGCACCGGCGCACCGAACGGCTCGCCCCCTACGCCTTCTCCGCCGACCACCGGTTCTGGCGCACGGTCGCCGCGCCCGCCCCGGCGGCGCCGGACACCGCCGCTCCGGCACCCGCCGCCACCATCCCGGCCCGGAGCACGGCCGCGGCGGCCACCGCCGCCCAGGAGCGCGATCCGGTGCTGGCCGCCGTCGTCGAAGCGGTGATCGAGGTGGGCGAGTACCCGCGCGAACAGGTCCACGACCAGGCCCGGTTCTACGAGGACCTCGGCTTCGACTCCGTCATGATCATGCAGTTGAAGGACCGGCTCGAGGCCCACCTCCCGCAGGCCGTGGGCCTCACCGTCCAGCAGCTCCTGCCCGCGCTGCGCTCGGTGGGCTCGCTGGCCGGACTCGTCCGTGAGTGGATCAGCGTGGGGGCCACCACATGAGCGCACGCCCCGCCGCCCGCGCCGCGCTGTACCTCGCGGGCACCGGCTCGGCCCTGCCCGGCGCCCCCGTCGACAACGCCCGGATGGCCAAGGCGTTCGGGATCAGCGAGGACTGGACCGACCTCTTCGTCGGCACCCGGACCCGCCACTTCGGTTGGGACCTGGACAGCGGGGAGGTCCTGTACGGGCTCGCCGACCTGTGCGCCGAGGCCGCCGAACGGGCCCTGGCCGCCGCCGGCACCGACCCCGGCGACCTGGACTTCCTGGTCCTGGCCACCGCCACCCCCGACACCCTGCTGCCCACCACCGCCAACCGGGTCGCCGACCTGCTCGGCCTCGACCACCTTCCGACCTACCAGCTCCAGGCGGGCTGCTCCGGCGCCGTACAGGCCCTCGACGTGGGCCGGGCCCTGCTCGCGGGCGGCCACCGCACGGGCCTGGTCATCGGCGGGGACGTCACCGACCGGTTCCTGGACGCCCGGCGCGGGGCGGTCGCGCTCCCCACCCAGGAGCTCATCAACTACGTCCTCTTCGGCGACGGCGCGGCCGCCGCCGTGGTCAGCGCCGACCCCGTCGGCGAGGCCGTCGCCGTACGCGCCCTGCTGCACCGGTTCACCGGACTGGGCCGCGCCGCCGGACAGGTCGTCGACTGGCACGGCGCGGCGCCGCCCGACCCCGGCCGCCGGATGCTGTTCGAGGACTACAAGACGATCGAGGCCGCGGTCCCCGCCATGGCCGCCGAGATCCTCTGGGAACTGCTCGACACCGCCGGATGGACCCCCGCCGACCTGGACTTCCTGCTGCCGCCCCAGCTGTCCGGACGGATGACCGAACAGATCGTGGCCGGGCTCGGCATGCCCCCGGGCGCCCGCGAGATCTCCTGCGTGCGCGAGACCGGGAACACCGGCAACGCCCTGCCACTGCTCCAGCTCGACCGCCTGATGCCCGGTCTCGAACCGGGTCGGCGGGCCCTGTCCGTCACCGTCGAATCCAGCAAGTGGATCAAGGCCGGGCTGGCACTGGAGAAGGTCCGCCCGGGGGAGGGACAACGATGACCACCAGCACGGGCACGGCCGCGCCCACCCCTCTGGACCGGCTCCGCGACCTGCGCGCCACCGGTCTCCTCGCCGCCGAGTACCCCCAGGTGGCCCCGCTGATCGCCGAACTGCTGGACGCCCCCGACCGCACGGACGCCCAGCTCGGCGAGGACCTCGTCCGCTGCGGGCGGCTGCTCGCCCGGCTGCGCCCCGAGGACGTCCTGGCCGGTCACCCCGGCACCCCGCGGGTCACCGTCGCCGTCACCGGTCACTCCACCACCGCCCAGCTCGGCGACCCGCTGATCGCGGAACTGGCCCGCCACGGACTCCTCGCCACCCTCGTCACCGGCGACCACGGTGCGTACCTGCGCGACCTCACCGACCCCGCGAGCCTGCTGCGCACCAGCGCGCCCGAACTGACCCTGTGCGTCCTGGAGGCCGACGCGGTCTTCGGCGAGCTGCCGCTGCCCTGGACCACCGAGGACGTGGAAGCGTCCTGCGCCCGGCTGCTGGACCGGCTCTCGGGCGTCGCCGCCGCCCACGGCCGCGGCGGCTCCGGAGCGCTCGTACTGAACACCCTCCCGCTGCCCCGCCGCCACACCCAGCAGATCATCGACCAGCAGCAGCGCGCCCTGCTCGGCGCGGTGTGGCGGGAGTTCAACGCCCGGCTGCTCCGGCTGACCGCCGAGCACCCGGCCCTGACCGTCGTCGACCTCGACCCGCTGATCGCCGAGACCGGCCCCGCCACCGACGCCCGCCTCGCCCTCTACACCCGCTCCGCCTTCGGCTCCGCCCTCTTCGCCGCCCTCGCCCGCGAAGCCGTCCACGTCCTGCGCGCCCGGCGCGGCATGACCAAGAAGTGCCTGGTGCTCGACCTCGACAACACCCTGTGGGACGGGGTGCTCAGCGACGACGGCCCCGACGGCATCGACTGCGGCCACACCCTGCGCGGCGAACCGTACGGAGCGCTCCAGCGGGTGGCCCGCCAGCTCGCCGCCCAGGGCGTCCTGCTCGCCGTCAGCAGCAAGAACGACCGGGAACCGGTCCTCGAGGTGCTCCGCGACCACCCCGACATGACCCTGCGCGAGAGCGACTTCGTACGGATCAACGCCAACTGGGAGCCCAAGGACGCCAATCTGCGGGACGTCGCGCGGCACCTGGGCATCGCCACCGACGCCCTCGTCTTCGCCGACGACTCCGCCGCGGAGCGCGCCCTGATCCGCCGCCACCTGCCGGACACCCCGGTCATCGCCCTCGGCACCGAGCCCGCCCTGCACGTCACCCGGCTGCTCGCCGACGGCTGGTTCGACACCCCGCACGTCACCGATGACGACCGCGGCCGCACCGGCCAGTACCACGCCGCCGCCGCCCGGACCCGGTTGCAGGAGGACCTCGGGTCCTACGACGCCTACCTGCGGGAACTGGAGGTCGTCGTACGGATCTCGCCCCCCGAACGCCACGAGTTCAACCGGCTGTCCCAACTCACCCTGCGCACCAACCAGTTCAACCTCACCGGCGAGAGGGTCCCCGCCGACCGGATCCCCGCCCTGTCCCGCGGGTCCGGCAGCAGGCTCCTCGCGGTGCGCCTCAGCGACCGCTTCGGGGACAGCGGGCTGGTCGGCGCGGTCTTCGCCCACGACGGCGCCGACGGCATGCACATCGACAACATGCTGCTCAGCTGCCGGGCCCTGGCCCGCGGCGTCGAACAGGGCTGCCTCACCGCCCTGCTGGCGGACGCCAAGTCCCGCGGCCTGCCCTCGGTCCGCGCCCGCTACCGGGCCACGCGCAGCAACGTACGGGCCCGCGGCTTCTACCCGTCGCTCGGGTTCGTCGAGGACGCACCGGGCGGCGGGGAGGAGGTGTCCTTCCGGCACGACCTCGCCGAGATCCCGGCCGTCCCCGCCCATCTGACCCTGCAAGCCGACTTCGGAGGAGACACGGATGAGCAGCCACGACACGGCGGGTGACCCGGCCGCGGGCGGCCTCGCGGACTTCCTGCGGCTGCTGCGCGACGAACTCGGCCTCGACCTCACCGAGCAGCAGGCCGCCGCGGACTTCGACACGCTGCCCGCCTGGGACTCCGTGCACCTGCTGCGGCTGGTGATGCTCCTCGAGCAGGAGACCGGCCGCCGCGTGCCGGTGAGCAGCGTGCTCCAGGCCCGCACCATGCGCCAGATCCACTCATTGGTCACCACCGACGGGACAGGCCCACGATGAAGACGGCGGGCGGCGACCCGATCGCCGTGACTGCGGACGGTACCGACTGGTCCGGGGTGCGCGAGGACCTGCGGACCCACGGCACCGCCTTGGTGCACGGCCGGCTCGCCGACTGGCGCCCCCGCGACGGGGAGGGGCCCGCACTGCGCGCGGTCCTCGGCCGGGACTGGTCGCGCTACCTCGACATCGCGCACACCGACATCCGGGAGCGCTACGCCGCCTCCAGACGGCTGCTCAAACACGCGGCGGCCGCGGCGCTGCGCGCCGAGGCGACGGACCTGGAGCTGGCGTACGGACCCACCGGACGCCCGTACCTGCGCGGCTGCGACCAGATCGACATCAGCCTCAGCCACACCGACGACCTGCTCCTGGTGGGGCTGACCACCCGCGGGCTGGTCGGGGTGGACGCCGAGCGCGCCGACCGCCGCATCTACAGCAGGGGGCTGGACCGGCACATCTGCACACCGGCCGAGCGGCTGATGCTCTCCGAACTCCCCGAGGAGGGGCGCAACCCCAGTCTGGTGCGGCTGTGGACGCTGAAGGAGGCCTACAGCAAGGCGATCGGCCAGGGCATCCAGTTCCGCTTCACCGAGTTCGGGTTCGGCCCGGACGGCCGACCCACCCAGGTGCACCGGCCGGACGGGACCGTCGGCGCGGGCGACGAATGGGCGCTGCGCACCCTCGCCCTCGCCAGTGGCGGCACCGGCTTCGTGGTCAGCGTGGCCGTCTACGACGCGGGCCTGGGCCGGACCCTGGACACCGAGATCACCTCGATGCTGGACGAGGAGGCCGCCGGGGCCATCCAGCGGGCGCTCGAGGCCGAACGCGCCGACTGGTCACAGATCCTCGACGACTGACGCGGTGGCCTCCACCACCGCCCGTCCCGCCTGCGTCAGCGTCATGAGCATCGGCAGCAGCGGCCGCCCCAGCGGGTCCTCGCCCACCGGCTGCACCACCGCCGTGCAGCGCAGCGGCAGGTCCGGCTCGGCGTAGCCGCGGAAGTGCGTGCGCAGCACGGCCGTGGTGCTGTGCTGCGGTTCCAGGCCGTGGGTGCGCCGGGCGGTCAGCAGCGCCGTCTGGCGCAGGGCCTCCAGCAGCATGACCGCGGAGGCCTGGCCGTGGTCGGGCCCGGCCGGACCGTTCCACTCGCGCGGCGCCAGGACCCCCACGGACAGTTGGTGCCCGGAGAGCGTCAGCGGGTCGCGCAGCAGGACGTTGGCGGGGTGCGCGCGGCCCACTTCGGCCGGCTGCGCCCCGGGCCCGCCGTGCGGTACGCCGCCCAGCTCGGCCGCCGCCTTGAGCGCGGCCGTCCGGCTGTGCTCGCGGTGACTGCGGTGCACCACGGGGGCGAGGAACAGCAGCTTCGCCGACCCGGCACCGGCCGGGGTCCCGTCGATCTCGAAGCGGGTGCGGAACTCCAACGCCCGGGGCACCCCGTCGATCATCTTCTCGGGCCGCACGGACATGGTCACCACCAGCGGCGCGGGACCCGGGTAGCGGCGCCAGGCGCCGACGTCCGAGATGTCCAGTCCGAACTGGTAGAAGATCCCGGTCCGGTCGGCGGGCACGCCGAAGTACCCCTGGCCGATGACCTCCCCCACCTCGCGGACCATCGCGGCCGCGGCCTGCGCGTCGTGGAAGAGCCCCGGGCCGTCGTTGAAGAGCGGGTGGGCCGTGGGGAGTTCCCCGGCCAGGACGAACTCCTGCGCCCGGTCCGCCGGGGCGGCCGGGCCGCCGGACCTCGGCCGGTGGACGAGGTGCCGGGTGCTGCCACCGGCGCGCGGGCCTCCGTCGAGCGTGGATCGCTCCATGCACACCCCTTCCCGGACGGGCCCCGCCCGGGGCGTGGCCTCGTGCCCAGGGTCGCGCCGGGGGCACGGCGGTTCCAGGCCACCGCGCTGTCAGCTTGTTGACTGGCACGTTGTCCCGGGGGCCGCCCGGGACCCGTCCGGGGCGCGCGTCACTGGAGGTCGAGCAGGCCCGACAGCACGATGTTCACCCCGGCCTGGAACCGGCTCGTGGCGTCGACGTCCAGCATCACCTGGGAGATGTAGCGGCGGCAGGTGCGCACGGACATGCCGAGGCGGCGGGCGACCAGCTCGTCCTTGTACCCCTGGGCCATCAGCCTGATGATCGAGCGCTTCACGTCGTCGGTGATCTCGGCGCTGTCCGCCGAACCGGGAGTGAACTTGGTGGCTCCGGCCCACAGGTGCTCGTACACCTTGCACAGGAACGCCACCAGGGTCGGCTCGCGCACCACCACCGCGCCGGGCTGGCGGCCCACCACGTGCTGCTCGGGCAGGAACGCCACCTCCCGGTCGTAGATGACCACGCGGTCGATCAGTTCGTCGGTGGTGCGCACCTCGGCGCCGCCCTCGGTCACTGCCTGGATGTAGGCGGTCGTCGCCAGGTCGCCGCGCACGGTGTGCTGGTAGAGGTGGCGGATCCGCACCCCCCGGTGCAGCCGTTCGAGGATCTTGGGGCGCGCGGTGGCCAGCAGGTTCGGCGGGCGGGAACCACCGGGCTGGGCGCTGAGCACCTCGGTCCGGCACTTGTCCCCCCACTCGTCCAGCATGGCCTGGAGCACGTCGACGTCGCTGATCACGTCGAAGGCCTCGGCCTGGTTGCGCTGCTGGCGGCTCTCGAAGTAGGCGGGGAGCAGCGACCGCATCCGGGTCCGGACGTCGGTGACGGACTGCTGGAGGTCGCGGATGTGGTTCTCGGTGGGCCCCACCAGGTCCGCGGCGGCGGCGTCGGGGCTGACCGGTACGAGCAGGTTCGGCTCACCGGGCATGGGGCGCAGCAGGTTCAGCGAAGCCAGCCGCTGCTCCACGCTCGCGGCTTTCTCGATGGTGACGCCGAGTGCCGCCGCCATCTCCTCCCGTACAAAGCGGCCGAGCAGCACGGCATTGCGGTAGGCCTTGGCGTCGACGTCGTCTAATTTGGCGAAACCGGTAGCAGAGAGGGCGCTTTCAGACATCCCGCATTACTCCCCCGGGTAGCGAGGACTTGTTGCCAGGCAACTTTACGTCATCGTGAATGTGTTGGAATGCTTCCGCGCCATTGACAGTCTGTCGTTGCACGCACGGTCTGTCGAACTTGGGGGTAACACATGAGGAGCACCGTTCTGAGAAAGCTCGCCGCCGGACTTCTGGGCGCGGCTGGAATCGTCGGTGTGGCGGGCGTGGGCGTCACGGAGGACATCGCTCCGCATAGTCGTGCGACGGAAGGGTCGGTCGTCGTGGTCGTCGCCGCACCACCGCTGCCCTGCCCGGAGGACGACCAGTGGGGCTCGATCTGCCACTGACGGGGCGTCGAGCGGGGTACCCGTACGAATGAGCGGGAGTGCGACGGGCGGGCCGGGAGTCTTCCGGCCCGCCCGTTCGCTGTGTCCGGGCGGCGGCCCGGGGATGCTTTAGCCCACTGCAAGCAGCCGGGGCGATGCTGCTCCCGCGAGGCCGCGTCACTGGATCCCCCGCCGGTCGGCCGCCTCCTTCCGCCCCGTCCCCGGGTCCCTCGCCCGGGTGGCGGGGCGTTGTCGTGCCCGGCCTCCGTGGTGGCCCGCGCGCCCGCTACTCCGGTCCCGCGATGGCTGGATTCAGTGAGTTCAGATAGACGACCTGGGCCCGGGACCGCACCCCGAGTTTCTTGAATATTCGCCCCATGTGGGTTTCTACGGTCTTCACGCTGATATTGAGGCTCGCGGCGATCTGTTGATTGGTCAGGCCGGGCCCTATCAACTCCGCTATTTGATGTTCGCGATTGCTGAGTAGGGCCGTGAGGGGAATGGGGGAGTTTACCTCGTCGGGCATTTCCGTGTTCCGCATAAGATCCTGTGCGGCCGCGGTGAGGGGCTGGCCCGGGCGGGTGAATTCGGAATTGGCGAATTCCGCGTGCAGGGTCGCGGCCGACAGGTCGCCCGCCCGCAGACAAGCCCGTCCGAGTCCCAGGGCCAGCCGGCCGAGCAGATGGCCCTGCCCGAACCGCAGGGCTATCCGGAACCCGCGCTCCAGATGGGTGCGCGCCTGCCGCGGATCCCCCGCTTCCGCCTCCGCCTCGCCCAGCCAGCGCAGCGCCTCGACCTCCGCCGCCACCCGTACGTCGTCGAGCCCCGACAGCAGCGACCCCGCCCGCCCGGCCGCGTCGAGGGCCGACTCGGGGCTCCCGGTGGCCGCGTGCACGGCGCCCAGCCGGGCCAGGGCGTGCGCGTGCGCCAGTACGTCGTGCTCCGGGACCTCCCGTACGGCGCTCTCCGCGGCCACGAGCGCCGCCCCGAGGGCCCGGCCCCCGGACTCCAGCAGCAGCGCCGTCAGTTCGCCGTAGCGCTCGTGCGCGCCACCGCCACCGCCAGCGCCGCCGCCCGGCCCCGGGAGCGGCCAGGGCGCCGCCGCGGGCGGATCCAGCACCCGCCGCGCCGCCGGGTACGCCCCCAGCATCCGCAGCGCCCGGGCCCGCCACACCACCGCGTCCTCCCGGGCGGCGCCCGCCCCGGCCGTGCGCAGGCGGGGCCACAGCTGCGCGTACTCGTCGGCCGCCTCCGCCGACCGCCCGCACAGCACCAGGGCCTTGCACCGCAGCAGGTGCGCCTCCAGCGGGGCGCCGGGCCGGTCCGCCATCCGCCGGGCGGCCCGCGCCGCCCGCCCGGGCTGCAGGAACAGGGTGTCGCGCACCGCGCGGTCCAACAACCGCTCGTCCTGCGCGCTCAGCGCGTCGACGTCCTCCAGCAACGCCGCCGCCGAGGTCACGGACCCGCAGTCCGCGCCGGGCGCGGCACGCAGGGCCGTCAGGGCCCGCTCCCGGGCCGCGTGCCGCCACCCCGCGCCGGCCGCGTGGTACACCAGGGCCCGTACCGCGGGCTGGACGAAACGGAACCCGGCCCGGGGGCCCGCCCGTACGATGCCCTCGCCGTGCAGCTCGTCCATGCCGCGCAGGACGTCCTCCAGCGGCAGCTGCGCGGTGGCCGCCACCACCGACGGGTTGCACGGATCCCCGGCCACGGCCGCCGCACAGGCCGTCCGCCAGCCCAGCGCGGACAGCGCGTGCAGGTCCACGGCAGGACTGGCCGTCATCAACGGCGGCACCCCGGTGGCCAGTTCGAGACTGCTGTGCGGCCCCTCGACGGGCCGCCCCCGCTCCCCGCCCGCCAGCGCCCGCAGCAGGCCCGGCACCCCGGCCGCGTCCCGCAGGACCAACTGCCTGCGCAGCGGCTCGATCCCGGGCGGCAGCAGGGCCAGCGCCTGCCGCTCCGTCAGCGGACGGAGCCTGATGTGCCGCAGACCGGCCCCCTCGTACTCCAGCGCGGACAGCAGCCGGTCGGACGGCCCCGTCCGGTGCGCGAGCACGGTGAGCACCGGAGCGTCGGGAGGGTGGCGCAGCAGGTGCGCGGCGAAGTCGCACACGGCCGGACTCGCCCGGTGCGCGTCGTCCAGCACGAGCACCAGCCCGGTGCGCCCGGCGAGGCGCTCCAGCAGGTCCCGCAGCGCCCGGAACGTCTCGTACGCATCGCAGTGGTCCCCCCGCTCCGGCTGCCCGGGCCTGGCCCCCAGGGCGGGGAAGACGCGGGCCAGCAGCCGCAGGCACTCGTGGCCGAGCCCCTCGAGCAGCGCCGGGTCCGTGGTTCTGAGCTGCTGGTCCAGGGCGTCCACCAGCGCGTCGAAAGGGCGCCCCGGACGGCCCCGGGGCGGCTGCCCGACGGCCACCCGCCAGCCCTGCCGCAGCGCTCCGGCCGCCATCGTGCGCAGCAGGTGGCTCTTGCCGATCCAGGGTTCGCCGGTCAGCCGGACGAACCCGGCCGAGCTCCTGGCCAGGTCCAGATCCCGCATCAGCAGGTCCAGTTCCAGGGTGTGGGGAGCCGGACTGTCGGCGGGGTCGGGCGCCCCCGCGGGCGTCTGGGGCATGGCGGCCTCCTCGGTACTGGGACGGTCGGCGAGGGCGGGCGGATCGCCCGCGCTCCCCCAAGATCTCGCGGCCGGGCGGCCCCCGCACGGTGGTCGGCGCAGGTCGGCAGGGTAGGCCAGAGCTTCTCTCAGGGAATTCCCTGACAAGGCGTCGATGGTCTAAGGAGCCAGCAAAGCGCGGGCAAGGTGTGGGCAAAGCGGAGACCGCGACCCGCGCCGCACCCGGACGGCACTCGGTGCCCCGCAGCGCTCCCTCAAGCCGAACTCGAGCGGTCCTCAAGGTTAGTGACGGTCGGCTCCGCTTCCGGTCCGCCGCGGGAATCCCCGGCGGCTTCTGCGAACCGCCACAACAGGGATATCCCCGACTGGTGTTGAGGTCCGGAGTTCGCATCATCAGAGGCGGTCCGGTCCCCGTAGCAGCACGCGTAGGAGGAAAGAAGCATGCCGATTGCCCGTGGTGTACGGATTCGGATTGGCTACGCCGGGGGAGCCGTGGTGACGGGGGTGTTCACCACCCTGCCCGGACTGCTCCTGCTGCCCTACCTCACCGACACCCTCGGTGTCGGCGCCGCGGCCGCCGGTCTCGTCGTACTCCTGCCCAAGGCGTGGGACGTCGTTCTCACCCCGGTGGCCGGACGGCTCGGTGACCGGGGCCGCAGCCGCACGGGCTCCCGCCGCGGCCACGTCCTGGGCGGTGGCGCCGCGACCGCCGCCGCCTTCGCGCTGACCTTCGCCGGACTCGCCCGGGGGAGCGCCGGAGCGCTGCTGACCGCCGCCGCCTTCACCCTCACGGCCACCGCCTTCGCCTTCTTCCACGCCTCCTACGCCGCGCTCCCGGCCGATCTCGCGGACACCCCGCGGGCCCGGATGGCCCTGGTCGGCGGCCGGGTGGCCGGCATCGCCGTGGCCGCCCTCGCCGCCGGAACCGTGGCGCCGGCCCTGGTCGGGGCCACCGGCGGCGGACTCGCCGGCCACCGCTGGGCGGGCCTCTTCGGCGCGGCCCTGATCCTGACGGCCACCTTGCTCCTGCACCGCGTCACCCCACCGGGCGGCTCGGCCGCCGCCGCGCAGCCGGTCACGGCCGGGAACCGGAGCGCCGCCCGGCCCTGGGCCGTCCTGCGGGGCACCCCCGGATTCGCCGCCCTCGTCGGCTGCACCGCACTCCAAGTGGTCGCCACCGGTTGCCTCATGGCCGCGGGCCCCTACTTCGCCGCGCACGCGCTGCACGCCCCCGCCATGACCCCGGCGCTCATCGCCGCCTTCGTCCTGCCCAACCTGGTGAGCATGCCCGGCTGGACCCGACTGGCGGCCCGCCGCGGGCCGCGGGCCGCGCTGCGCCGGTCCACCGCGGTCTTCGCCGCGGGCTGCGCGCTGCTCGCGCTCACCCCCGCCCTGCCCCTCGCCGCGCCCCTCGTGGTCCTCGTCGCGGGCACCGGCCACGCGGGCCAGTTGCTGTGCCTGTACACCCTGCTCGCCGAACGGTGCGCCGAGGACGACCGCCACGCGCACGACCGGGGGACCGGCGCGCACGGCCACGCCGGGGTCCTGGCCGGTCTGTTCGGCGCCGCCGAATCGCTCGGACTCGCCCTCGGCCCCTTCCTGTGCGCGCTCGCGCTGCAGCTCTCCGGCTACGTCTCCTCCGGCACCGGTACGGCCGCCGCGCAGCCCGCGTCCGCCCTCTGGGGCGTCACGGCCGCGATGAGCGTGCTCCCCGCCCTGTGCGCGCTGGCCGGGATCGCCCTGCTGCGCACCCGACGCACCGCGTCCCCCGCACCCGCACCACAGCCGCACCCCGTGGCGCAAGCCCGCCTTTAGCCGACCCGCTGAACCTCGACGCCGCACAGCCCACCAGTCGGGCGCCACCGCGTCGAAAGGGGTCCGCATGAGCATCATCGAGGTACGGCCCGCGCAGGGTCCGGCGATTTCGCAGGCCGCACCGGCCGACCCCGTCGCGCACGTCCCGCCGCGGGCCGCGGCCGTCCCGGAGGTCCGTTACGCCTCGCTGCGCGAGCGGACCGCCGAACTGGGCGCGCTCCAGCGCCAGGTGACCGACGGCCCGGGGGAGAAGGCCACCGCCGCCCAGCACGCCAAGGGCAAGCTGACCGCCCGGGAGCGCATCGCGCTGCTCTTCGACGACGGCGTGTTCACCGAGGTGGAGGGGATGCGCAGGCACCGCGCCACCGGTTTCGGGCTCGAGTACAAGAAGCCCTACACCGACGGCGTGGTCACCGGTTGGGGCCTGGTCCACGGCCGCACGGTCTTCGTGTACGCCCATGACTTCCGCATCTTCGGCGGCGCGCTCGGCGAGGCCCACGCCCAGAAGATCCACAAGCTGATGGACCTCGCGGAGGCCGCGGGAGCCCCGGTCGTCGGCCTCTGCGACGGCGCGGGCGCCCGCATCCAGGAGGGCGTCACCGCACTCGCCGGATACGGCGGCATCTTCCAGCGCAACGTCCGCAACTCCGGGGTGATCCCGCAGATCTCGGTGGTCCTCGGCCCCTGCGCGGGCGGCGCGGCCTACTCGCCCGCGCTCACCGACTTCGTCTTCATGGTGCGCGGCACCTCGCAGATGTTCATCACGGGACCGGACGTGGTCCAGGCCGTCACCGGCGAGCACGTCACCCAGGAACGGCTCGGCGGCGCGGACAGCCACTCCGCCGTCTCCGGCGTCGCGGGCTTCGCCTACGACGACGAGGAGAGCTGCCTGGAGGACGTGCGCTACCTCCTGTCGCTGCTGCCCTCCAACAACCGCGAACTACCGCCGACCGGCCCGCTCGACGACCCCGCGGACCGGACCTGCGAGCGGCTGCTCGACCTGGTGCCCTCGCGCCCCAACGCCGCGTACGACATCCGTGAGGTGATCGGCGAGATCGTCGACCACGGCGAGTTCTTCGAGGTGCACTCCGCCTGGGCGCAGAACGTGGTGTGCGTCCTGTCCCGCCTCGGGGGCCAGGTCGTCGGCATCGTCGCCAACCAGCCCGCCGCCCTCGCGGGCGTCCTGGACATCCAGGCCTCGGAGAAGGCCGCGCGCTTCGTGCAGTTCTGCGACGCCTTCTCGATCCCGCTGGTCACGCTGGTCGACGTACCCGGCTTCCTGCCCGGCGTCGACCAGGAGCACGGCGGGGTGATCCGGCACGGCGCGAAGCTGCTCTACGCCTACTGCAACGCGACCGTCCCGCGGATCTCGCTCGTGCTGCGCAAGGCGTACGGGGGCGCGTACATCGTCATGGACTCCAGCTCCATCGGCGCGGACATCGCCCTGGCCTGGCCCTCGAACGAGATCGCGGTGATGGGCGCCGAGGGCGCCGCCAACGTCATCTTCCGCCGGGACATCGCGGCCGCCGAGGACCCCGAGGCGATGCGCGCGCAGAAGATCAAGGAGTACACGACCGAGCTGATGCACCCGTACTACGCGGCCGAACGCGGCCTCGTCGACGACGTCATCGACCCGGCGCGAACCCGCGCCCGGCTCATCGACGCCCTGTTCATGCTCCGCGGCAAGAACGTGCCCATGCCCAGCCGCAAGCACGGGAACCTCCCGCTGTGACCGCCGACGCGAGCGAACTCGCCCAGGTGAGCCTGCGGGTGCTGCGCGGGAACCCGACGCTGGAGGAGACCGCGGCGCTCGCCGTCCTTTTCACGGCCCGGCTGCGCGCCGCGGCCGGGGAGCCGGACACGGCGGACGGACCGGGCGGGTGCGCCGCCACCGGCTGGGCCCGCCGCGGGGCGCCGTTCCGCTCGCCGGGGGCGTGGGCCTCGTGACCCCGTCCGTACCCCCCTCCCCGAGGCGCGCCCACGCCCCGATCCGCAAGGTGCTCATCGCCAACCGTGGCGAAATCGCTGTCCGCGTTGCCCGGGCCTGCCGGGATGCCGGGATCGCTAGCGTGTCCGTGTACGCCGATCCGGACCGGGACGCATCGCATGTCCGCGCGGCCGACGAAGCTTTCGCGCTGGGCGGTGACACCCCGGCCGCCAGCTATCTGGACATCGCGAAGGTCCTTCAGGCGGCTGCCGATTC